>CAZLOJ010000011.1:0-32513 GCA_964561165.1 uncultured Bifidobacterium sp.
ATCACTTGGCTATCAGCGTGACATTGAACTTCTTACTCCCAACACTCAAGGGGATTGTTGTCGTTCCTGCTTTAACCGGTGTCAGCGCAGCACCTGTACTAACTCCTAAACCCTTAGGAAGTGGCAATGTCTTGATCAGTCCAGCAGAGTCTGCACCGACTTGCCAGCGACCCTTCACTACTGACTTAAAGATAACTAGGTCTCCTAGGTTTGCCCGGACCGTGGCGCCATTTTTGAGAACATAGATCCGCGTTGATTTTTTCGAAGCTTCGTAGCCATTCGAAGTACTCTCAGTTTTCGAACTAGGCAGTATTGCTGGTGACTCCGCAGGCCTCTTGAGCGCTATGGAAATCTTCGTTGAGGAGAATGTAAATCCGAGACCCTTTATTTCGACCTTATCGGTGGCGCTCTTATATTGAGTCGTGAATGTCGCCGCTTTCGGAGCGCCCGCAGTATCAGTCACTTCGATGACCGCTTCTTGCATGGTCTTCGGCTCCAAGCCAAAGACCTTTCGGATTAAATCACCCCGAATGCTCGCTTCAAACCAACCGTCAATCACGTTTTTGAAGACATCAAAATGTGGGCCGGTGGAGACAACAATAATTTTGTTATTTTGCTTATCGAACTTCACTTCGTAAGCACATCCTCCATTCGAATTAAGGAACATCCCTCCGGGGGGCGTCCCCTGCAAAATTCCATACTCGCCCACGTAAGGATCAATATTGATGGAGTACTCAACTCGGTAGTCGTTAGCCACGAGTTCGTTCTTGGCATCCTGCATGCAAGGGTTTTTTTCCCAAGGACCGTCATATCTATATGAATGAACTTCTTGGACTGAACCAGAGGTAATCAATCGTTGTTTGCCATCTTTTCCAGTTTCAATATCAATGATGGGATTTTTCATCCAAGCCCATGCAAGCCCTGCTCCTTTGGCAACCTTGTCTGCAATGAGAGTCATTCGCCAAGTACTTCCCGGCTTTAGTACCTGCCAACCATTAACACGTGAATCAAGCGGGGTTCTTGGGTCAGTGCCATTGAGCGGAACAAACGAGTTTTTGATTCGCGGAAAACCGGGCACTTCCTCCTTCGAGTAAACAATCGCGGCCACGTATTGAACACCGCCGTCGATTGCAGCCCCAGGAAATTCGTAGCACACATCGTATTCACTTGTGTTTCCAGTGCCACACGTGAATTTTCCCGACGGATCGCCTTCACGCATGGGTTGTACGACCCCTGGCCTGTACCAAGGGTTCTTTAACTCAGCACCCCTTACCCAGGTTTTATTTTTTTCATCGAAGTATTCGATCGATTCGATGCAATTATCCGTTTGCTTGAGAGTGGAACATGCAAGCCAAAGAGGTGGATCACGTAATTCAAAAACTCTTCCCGGAACCGCATCACCAACCGCTCCATATGAAGGTAGCGCAGTTATCACTAAACAAAACGATATGAGGGAACGAGTAAAATGACGCCTGAGTGAGAGATTCACAGTTAAAGATTGTATTTCTACTTACACCCCTAGGCTAGACTCGAAGCGTGAGCAAAGATGACTTCTCGCAGTTCCTCGCGAGTCGGCGAAGCACTCGCTCGTTCTCTGATCAGCCAGTTCCGGAAGAAATCCTTCGAGGACTTCTCGCAGATGCCCTGACTGCTCCAAGTTGGTCCAATACCAGGCCATTCAAAGTATGCATTTCCACTGGCGAGGTCAAAGAGCGGATCAGTGGTGAATTCCTCGCTCGGTGGAGCAGGCTCTCCAAATTTAGAAATGGCAACCTCTTTGTCAAAATCATGATGCTTCTTAGAGGGGCCGGATTGCCTACAAGTCATCGTCTCCTAGCCAGACCTTACGTTCCGGAATTAAAACCACGAGCAGAGCGGGTTGGCAAAGAGCTTTACAGCTGGATTGGCGTTGAGCGCGGTGATCGCAAAGCCCGCGATGAACAGTGGGGAAAAAATTACGAATTCTTTGGTGCTCCCGTAGAACTATTCATTTATATTCACAAGAGCTTGCACATATTTGCAGCAAATGATGCTGGGTTGATGTTGCAGAATCTAATTCTTTCAGCGCACGCACAAGGCCTTGGCACCTGCCTGCAGGGTGCAGTCATAATTTGGGATGATGTGATTAGGAAAGAATTTGATGTGCCGAAAGATTACAAACTTCTCACTGGCCTTGCTATTGGCTACCCAAAGGATTCACACGTTAATAAGTTTGGCGCCCATCGCCTTGCTCCAGAGGAAATCATCATCAAACCTCGATCCGAGAATTAATTCTCAAGAAGTTTGCGGGCTTGGTTGAGAATCTCTCCTCTATATTGTTCGGCAAGAGAGATGTGTCCGTGACCAGGCACGAAGTTAAGTTGTGCGGTGGGAATATTTTTAGCCAACCACTCACTATGCGCCCGTGGAACCATGAAATCATCATCACCTTGCCACACCAAAACTGGCTTTGAAATCTCCTGCAGTGCGAAGCCAAATTTCTGCACAAAGGCCAAATCATCATCGATCCAACCGGAAAATCCATTTTCCAATGCGCGTCGATAAGACGCCGCATCATGCTCAGCCACCTCAGGCGTGAGAGCTCTTTTATCTGCTTCGCCGATGAGACCACCGAAAGCGGCAATCAGTTCAACGCCAGTTACAGCGGCAAAACCAGGAGCATTTATAGACATCCAACGTTCGAGCGCACTCTCTCCTACTAATGCAGCGCCAAACTCTTCGTGATTCTCTGGCCCCATTCCCGCTAAGAAATCGAGATCGTCGTGGCCCCACTCGCCAACCCCAGCAAGAGTAATTGCGCCTGCGCATGCTGGATGTCGAGTCATATTGATTGCATGTGGTCCACCGCCAGACCAACCAATAGAGACAAATTTTCGAACTCCCAAGTATTCGATAAGTTCTGATTGATCCGTGATGTCACTGGCAACAGTGCGACCGCGCCTTCGATCACTTAATCCGTAGCCTGGCCTGCTTGCTGCGATTGCCTGTACATCAGAAATCTCTGCCAACCAATTCGACCAAAGGGTGCACTCTCCGGGAGTGCCATGGTGAAAGAGAATTGCCTGATCGCTTTTACTCTCATTTACTATGTAATCGAACGCTCGCCCGTCTCGTAGCGTGAGTTTCATTTGGAAGAGTTCTTTAGCTGCAAGAAGACTGAATCAAAGAACTCCGCAAAAACCAATGACTCTTCCAGAGGCATAATCCAGCAATCACTTCGACCACGCATCTTCTTCGCGAAATCATCTGCCATTAATTGGTATGGATCACAAGCATCGAATTTCTCCACGCGCTTACCATTTTTTCCGTAAATCTCGAGTGTGCTCGGAGAATTATGAGAATTGAAAGCGTCATTTCCTCCCATCACCACTGCACCATCGCTACCAAAAACTTCAAAGTAGAGAGTTGAAGGGACGTTCATCGACGTAATTGATTCAGCTTTCGCGCCACCAATTGTGAATTCCACACGAACTGTCTCATCGCTGCCCATGTGATGCCATGCCACTTCAGCTTTCGTGATTTCAGTGGGAGCAAAATTCATCAACCAGATTGGTGCTGCTACTGAATAAGGTCCGAGGTCATAGAGACCCCCACCACCTAACTCTGGAAGAGCTCGGATGTTCTCATCCGGCAAACCATCGTAGGTAAAACATGTCTTGATCCGTTCAATTCTCCCAATCTCTCCAGAACGAACTATCTCTGCCAGTCTCTTTGTTCGCGGGTGCCACCTATTCCACGAAGCTTCCATAAATAAACGTCCCGTTTCCTTAGCAACCGCAGTGGCTTCACGAACTTCGCTTGCATTCATGGCCAGTGGTTTTTCGCAGAGCACGTCTTTGCCTGCACGCATCGCTTTAATTGACCACGGAATATGGAGCGAATTGGGAAGTGAAATGTAAATTGCTTCAACGTTAGGGTCGTCAATTAACTCCTGATAGTCGGTGTAAAACCGCCCGCTCGGTGAAAGCGCCTTTGCACGTTCAGCGTCTTTACCCGCAACGGCATAGATCTCGCCCCACGAAGAATTCTTTAGCGCCGGATAGAGCGCTTTCTTCGCGATCATTCCTGCCCCTATGAAGCCCCACCGAACTGGATCGCTCGCCTGGTTCATCTACCTCTCCCTCCACTACAGCGCAAATGTCAGGGTGAGAACATAGGCTTAGCCCATCATGAGAGCAAGCGCCAAGCCAGTATCCGCCACCGCGCTCGCGCCTACCCTCGATGACATTCCACTTCCGCTGCGCTTGGGCACATTCGTTGTAGTCGATCTTGAAACCACCGGCACCTCTCCTGCCGCTGGCGCCATGATCACCGAGATAGGCGCGGTAAAAATTCGAGGCGGTGAAGTGCTCGGTGAATTTCACACGCTCGTCAATCCCGGTTCTCCCATTCCGCCCTTCATCACAGTACTCACCGGAATCACTGACGCGATGGTGGCGCCCGCCCCGCTCTTTAGCGAGGTGCTACCGGGGTTCTTGGAATTTTGCGGTTCTGCGGATGAAACTATTCTCATCGCGCACAACGCTCCTTTTGATATCGGATTCCTCAAAGCTGCCGCCGAAAACTACTCCTATCAATGGCCGAGTTTTCGCGTTCTCGACACTGTAAAGATTGCTCGGAAAACTCTTGCTAAAGATGAAACACCGAATGTCAAATTAGGAACGCTTGCACAATATTTTGGACTCGAAGAACCGCCCACTCACCGCGCTCTTGATGATGCCCGAGCAACCGTACATATCTTCCATCACCTGCTCGAACGGCTTGGCAATGTTGGTGTAGAAACGCTTCAAGAGTTGCAGGATTTTTCTCATCCGCTGAGCGAGCGCGAACGAGGTAAGCGAAAACTCGCTGATCACCTTCCCAACTCCATAGGGCTATACATCTTTCGGGATAGCGAAGATAAAGCGTTGTACATCGGCATCTCAAAGAATATTCGTAAACGGGTACTTACTTACTTCTCTGCCTCCGAAACTCGATCTCGCATGCGTGAAATGATTTCATTAACAGCGCGGATTGAGGCCTTACCAACGCCCACGTTGATTGATGCCCAGGTTCGTGAGCTGCGACTGATTCGGGCGCATTCCCCTCGGTACAACCGTCGGTCGCGATTTCAAGAGCGCACTCTCTGGCTCTCACTGACCGACGAGAAATTTCCCCGACTGGCCGTCTCGAAAGGACACGAGAAAATTTCCCTAGATAGCCAAATAATCGGACCCTTTGGTGGACGTTTCGATGCCGAACTTGCTCGTCAGGCACTTCATAGCGCTACCGATATTCGGCAATGCACGCCACGAATCACTCCCGCTTCTATCAAAAAAGCAAGCGCCTGCCTTCTCTATGATCTTAAAAAATGTTCTGCGCCCTGTGTTGGTGCAACTAATGAAGAGAATTACAGCGAAGTAACCATGCAGGTATCCCGACACCTCACGAGTCAAGCTGGCGAAGTTGTTACGCACCACTTTGAGAGAATTTCACAACTCTCGCGCGAAGAACGTTTTGAAGAAGCAGCTGAGGTGCGAAACCAACTTACGGCATACCTGCGCGGATTTTCGCGAAGCGAACACCTCAAATCATTCTCGTCCCTTGAAGATTTAATTGTTGCTAAGTTCTCCGATCAGAATTCGGAGATTGAGATCGCACACATCCGTCGCGGTGCGCTCGAGCGTTCATTGACAGTGGGCTCTGTGCGCGAGATCGCCTCAGCAGTGGATTTATTCACTCTAACTGCACAGCTTCCAGTTGACAGCGCTGCGCTCTTCCCGCGCTCAACCCCTGAAGAAGTGGAGATGCTCATGCGGTGGGCATCCGACCACCAAGCGCGACCGTTGTTCATCTCAGGAGAGTGGAAATTGCCAACTTTCGGAGCCGCTTTTCACAAACATAAAGTCGAGTCCCTCGCTAAACCTGATGAGAACGTTCAATCCAACTTTCCAATAGCGCGCTAGCAGCTCCGGAATCGATGGCTGCTCCTGCTTTTTCAAGAGCGGATATAAATCGCTCCGAGATATTCTCAGAGTTCACATCCTCTTCGAAACCTTCAAACGCGATAATCGCCGCAGCAGCATTAAGCAACACCACATCGCGCATTGCTCCGGCACGTCCGAGAAGAATCGCACGCAGGTGTTCAGCGTTTTCTTGAGCGCTACCTCCTCGAAGCGCTTCAATCGGGGCTCGGGCTATCCCCCATTCCTGCGGATCTATTTCATCCTGCTTAACTCTCTCCGAACCAATCACGTATATTTGAGTTGGCGCTGAAAGACTAATCTCATCCAATCCATCGTCGCCACGAAAAACTAGGGCATCAACTCCGCGCGAGCGAAGCACTTCAGCAACAATAGGAAACATCTCAGCCTTAGCCACACCGATTGCATATGCACTTGGTTGAGCAGGATTTGAGAGCGGTCCTAAAATGTTAAAAATGGTGGGATATCCCAAAGATTTACGGGCAGGTCCTGCATGACGCATCGCGCTATGAAACATAGGCGCAAAACAGAAGCCGAGCCCAATCTCTTCAACCAACTTCGCAACTTGCGAACCATTGAGTTCAATTCTGATTCCTAGCGCTTCAAGCACATCAGCTGCGCCGGATTTTGACGTTGCCGCTCGATTGCCATGCTTAACAACGCGCGCGCCAGCGCTTGCCGCCACAATTGCAGATGTCGTAGAAATGTTGATGGTATGAAATCCATCGCCCCCAGTTCCTACTGTGTCTACTGCGCGATGTGCGATGGAAATCGGCGCCGCATGCGCGTACATCGCTTCAATAAAACCTGACACTTCGATTGCGGTTCCACCCTTACGTGTGTGAAGCGCCAAGAATTCCGCAATCTCCTCTGGAGCGCGGTTGCCGCCAAGAATCTCCTCCATCACAGCTCGACTGTCGGAGCGTGCGAGATCGTGATTTTGCGCTAGTTCGGCGAGCGCATGGCCCCAGCTGTCATGAGGATTACTTGCCACTATGAAGTCAGCTCTAATGCGATGGCTGTGAGCTTGTGCTCGAAACGACCGTCTTTTTCGCGAGCAAACCGGCTACTTCGCGAGCAAGGGCGCGCGGGTCAATAGGATGAAAAGCGATAGCGTCAACGCGCGCCCATGTGGCGAGCCATCGATCTGCCTCTCGGGCGATAATGCCCACGATCGGGGGCGCTTGATAAATCTCATCTTTGAGTTGCCGGGCTACACCTAGTCCGCCTTCAGGGGTGGCCTCACCGTCAACGATCACAAGGGCTGCTTGACCCTTGTCATCGAAATATCCTCGTAGTGCATCGGCGGTGGCGAACTCCTTAATCGTGATCGGGGCGCTCTCGGGGCTTGGAGAGGGGGTAATCGCCCGTTTAACCGCTGCGCGGACCAGCGAATTATCCGAATAGACCAGAACGATTTCGTTTGCCATATCCCTAGCCTAATGGAGAGTGCGGGCGCCAATGCCCGAGCCCACGCCTGCAATCCTTCCGACTTGCTCGCGTGATGAGTTTCACCCCAATTTGACCCCCTCTCGAGCGGTCAAAAACTCTCTATCCTCGCGAAAAATCGGGAATAATCGAGGCATGTCCGCTACCACCCAGCATCAGGATTCCTATCACGCTAGTTCAGCTCGCCCTAACTTGGTGGCTGTAGGAACCATCGTCTGGCTCTCCAGTGAATTGATGTTCTTTGCAGCGCTCTTCGCTATGTACTTCACGACCAGATCGGTGCAGGGGCCAGAAATTTGGAAAGCAAATACCGATCTCCTGGCCATCCCCTTCTCTTCCCTTAATACAACTGTTCTCGTGCTGAGTTCTGTGACATGTCAATTCGGAGTATTTGCCGCAGAGCGTTTTCAAGCGCGTCGAACCGGCAAACTTCGAAATATCTCAACATGGGGAATGCGCGAGTGGTTTGCGCTCACCTTTCTCATGGGAGCATTTTTTATCGCAGGTCAGGTTTACGAGTATGCCCATCTTGTTATGGAAGGTATTTCGCTAAGCAGCAATGCATATGGTTCGGTCTTCTACATCACCACTGGTTTCCATGGCCTTCACGTCACCGGGGGCTTGTTGGCCTTTCTTATCGTTTTGATCCGGACAAGCTATGCGCGCACTTTCGGCCATAAACAAGCAACCACGGCAATCGTGGTCTCGTACTACTGGCACTTCGTGGACGTGGTATGGATTGCCCTTTTCGCATCGATTTACTTGGTCAAATAGTTTACGAGATATAACAGGAGAGGCAGCGTCGACTACATGTCACTTTTTAGATGGCTAACTGGCAAGAGACGTCATCGCGCCATGGCGCCTGCGCTCCTAGTTGTCGGTCTCTTTCTTATTGGCGGCATTTACTCCATCGCAGCAACACCGAATAATGCAACTGCAAGCAATGCGCGCTCCGCTTTGATTGAAGAGGGAAAGAACATCTTCCTCCGAGGATGTTCCTCATGCCACGGGTTAAACGCAGAAGGTGGGAACGTTGCGCCTTCGCTGATCGGCGTTGGTGCAGCATCTGTAGATTTCCAAGTAGCCACCGGTCGAATGCCTATGGGTGATATGAGCGTCCAGGCGATGCGAAAGAAGCCGGTTTACAACGCCCAAGAGATAGCTGCTCTTGCTGCATATGTCGCCAGTTTGGCTCCAGGGCCTGCGATCCCGACGGCCGAACAATTAGATTACGAACGCGATGGAAATGTTGCTGAAGGTGGCGAGCTTTTCCGCACCAACTGCGCAATGTGCCATAACGCAGCAGCGCAAGGTGGTGCGCTCACTGCAGGCAAATATGCACCAACGCTCATGGGAGTTGAACCGGTGCACATTTACGAGGCGATGATTACTGGACCGCAGGCGATGCCAGTCTTCGGCGATCGCGCCATCACCCCTGAAGAGAAACTCTCCATCATCAAGTGGGTCAAATCTGTTGAGAGCGAAGGAAATTTCGCTGGAGCATCACTGGGCAAAGTAGGCCCGGTAACAGAAGGTTTAGTGGCATGGGTGGTAGGCATTGGTGCGCTAATCGCAATCGCAGTCTGGCTAGCCACGAAAGCGCGCTAAAGCAGATGTTGAGCAGAAAAGAACTTTTATCAAGCAGTAGAGAGCAGTAGAGAGGGAGTAGTACTAGATATGTCGAATCAACTAGAGCCACTTGCAGATCCTGGCCTCCCTCATCATGTCCACCGCAAGGCTGATACCGATCCGAAAGCTGAGAAGCGCGCGGAACGTCAGGTCTCGATCCTCTTTCTCTTGTCTACTGCCGGAACTCTGCTCTTTATCTATTCATTCATCTGGATTCCGACCGACCTCTTTGTCTTCTTGCCACTTTTTGGAAATATCAATGCGCACAACCTCGGTATCGGTGCTGGGTTAGGTTTCGCTCTCTTCTTCATTGGTGCTGGTGCGGTCCATTGGGCAAAAACTTTGATGCCAGATGAAGAGGTAATCGCGCAGCGTCACGAAATGCGCTCCAGCGATGAAGATCGAGCCTCCTTTGTTGAAACAGTTAAGGCCGAGGCAGGAAAAGTTCAACTCGGTCGCCGTTCGATGATCAAAAGGAGTCTCGGACTTGCTCTAGGGCTGGTCGGGCTCTCGCCAATCATTCTGCTCCGTGACTTAGGGCCACTTCCGGGGCAAAGCCTCCTGAAGACCACCTGGGATACCGGGGTGCGCATCGTTACCGATCCAGGAAATCGACCAATCCGACCAGAGGATCTCGAAGTTGGCGCAATTGCTCACGTCCTTCCTCAAATCGACGATCCAGAACATCGCAAGCTCTCGGATATCGCCAAAGACGCCGCAATTTTGATTCGGGTGCGCCCGGCAGAGCTCAAACTCTCTGAAGAGCGAATGTCGTGGACACACGAGGGCATCATCGCCTTCTCAAAAATCTGTTCACATATGGGTTGCCCAGTCGCCCTCTACGAACAACAGACAAAACATCTGCTTTGCCCATGCCATCAATCAACATTCGATGTGCCAACAGGCGCCAAAGTTATCTTTGGCCCCGCTGCGCGCCCTCTGCCACAATTGGCAATCACCGTAGATAACGAGGGATACCTCATTGCAGCGGCACCATTTAACGAACCGGTCGGACCGAGCTTCTGGGAGCGAAACATATGATCACACGTCGCGAGAAAATCGCAGGTGGTGTAGCGAATTTCATTGACGAGCGCACTGGTGCTGCTAAATGGGTTAAGAAGAATTTACAAAAGGTTTTTCCCGATCACTGGTCCTTTATGTTGGGTGAAATCGCGCTCTATTCGTTCATCATTCTCTTACTCTCAGGAACTTTCTTAACGTTCTGGTTTGTTCCTTCCCAAGAAGAGTTGGTGTACAACGGCTCATACCTGCCACTCAACGGTGTAAAGATGTCTGCGGCCTACGAATCCACGCTCAACATCTCCTTTGATGTGCGCGGCGGGTTGTTAATGCGCCAAGTTCATCACTGGGCAGCGCTGCTCTTCCTCGCCGCGATGGTTGCGCACTTGATGCGCGTCTTTTTCACTGGCGCATTCCGTAAACCTCGTGAACTTAACTGGATCTTTGGCGTTGCTCTCCTGACATTGGGTATCGTGGAGGGCTTCCTCGGATATTCACTTCCAGACGATCTTCTCTCCGGCACCGGAATTCGAATTGCAGAAGCGATCATTCAAGCAATTCCCGTAATTGGAACGTATCTTGCGTTCTTTGCCTTTGGGGGCGAATTCCCCGGCGAACTCTTCATTCCGCGGATCTACACCGTGCACGTACTTCTGCTACCAGGAATCTTCCTGGCGCTCATTACGGTGCACTTGATGCTCGTGTGGTATCAGAAGCACACCCAATATCCAGGCGCTGGGCGTACCGAAAAGAACGTCGTCGGCTACCCATTGCTGCCGGTGTACATGGCAAAGGCTGGTGGCTTCTTCTTCATCGTATTTGGCGTCACAGTGCTACTGGGAGCTTTCGCCTCTATTAACCCCATTTGGATATTTGGCCCTTATACGCCAACTCAGATTTCAGCTGGTTCGCAGCCGGACTGGTACATGGGTTGGCTCGATGGTTTGGTCCGAATGGCTCCGCCATTGGAAACCTATCTCTTCGGATACACCATCTCGTGGAACATCTTGATTCCGGGCTTGATTGTTCCTGGGATCATCTTTACCGGCATGGCGCTCTATCCATTCATTGAGGCGTGGGCAACCGGAGATAAGCGCGAGCACCATCTATTAGATCGCCCACGAAATGCGCCCACGCGGACTGCAATAGGTGCGATGTCGTTAACCTTTATGATCGTTTCTCTAATCAATGGTGGAAACGACCTAATAGCCACGCACTTTGGTTTGAGTATCAATCAAATTATGTGGGGCACACGCATTAGCATCATCGTGCTGCCGCCGCTGGCCTACGTGATCACCAAGCGAGTCTGTCTCTCGCTACAGCGCTATGACCGCGAATTGGTCCTCCATGGTCGTGAGACTGGTCGTCTCGTCATGTTGCCGCATGGTGAATATATTGAAGTGCACGAACCAATCTCTCCCGAGCAGGCCTATCTCTTAACGCAGCACCAACAGGCGCTCCCTCTCGACGCTCCCGCTATTGATGCCAATGGCGTTGCACCTCGGGCAGGGTTAAAGGCGAAGGTTCGCAACCGTTTGAGCAAGGCGATGCTCGGTGAGCAAATCGCTAAACCAACTGCTGAGGATGTAAAAGCCCTAGAAGGTGGGCACCACTAAAGCACGAGCACCAACTTCTAGTTATCCAAGTATCCCGGCCACCATTTTGATGTGACTTACGGTGCGCCGGGGTATTTTTTAAAGCGAAGTGTTTAACGGCGTTCGTATTGCAGCGACCAACCCATAATCGAAATCATCAAGGCGGTTGCGCCAATAAGAGTGAACCACCAACCAAGAATCAATCCCAACCCGGTCAACGTTGCAAAGAGCGATACAACAAATGGCCACCAGGAGTGTGGGCTAAAGAATCCTTGCTCTCCTGCTCGGTCAGCAATTTCTCCTTCGAGATTATCTTCAGGAAGCGTTGCGCCTACGCGTCGATCGGTGAACCAGAAATAAAATCCAATCAAGATTGCAAGACAGGTGCTCAAAATAAGTGCGACGATGCCGACAACCTCTTTAGCCCACAACGCATAGACCACGGTAACGATGGCGTAAAAGAGAGCAATGCCACCAAAAAGACGCCAGCCAAACTTCATCTACTTACCTCGCCTTTCTGGTTCTCTAGTTATTGCGGTGCACAACACCCGAAGTTTAGTGAGGACCTACTTCTGGATGGTGGAGATCAAATGCCGGACGCTCACTTCGAATTCGAGGAATCGATGTGAAGTTATGACGCGGTGGTGGACAGCTGGTTGCCCATTCAAGAGAGCCCCCATAGCCCCACGGATCATCCGTGGTGACCTTCGGCGAGTTCCGAGTAATCCAGATGTTGAGCAAGAACGGAATCGTCGAGAAGGCGAGTAGGAACGCGCCGACCGTGGAGATCATATTCATGCCAGTGAAGCCGTCGCTTGCGAGGTAATCGGCGTAGCGACGCGGCATGCCTACGATTCCGAGCCAATGCTGGATGAGGAATGTCAGGTGGAAGCCCACGAGCACGGTCCAGAAATGAATCTTGCCGAGCGTCTCGTTAAGCATGCGACCGGTGAACTTTGGCCACCAGAAGTAGAAGCCGCCGAACATCGCAAAGACGACCGTGCCGAAGATGACGTAGTGGAAATGCGCCACCACAAAGTACGAGGCGGAGACGGCAAAATCTAATGGTGGGCTAGCAAGAATGATGCCCGTTAATCCACCGAAGAGGAAGGTGATGAGGAAGCCAAGTGACCAGATCATTGGCGTATCCATGTGTACTTGGCCGCGCCACATTGTTCCAATCCAGTTAAAGAACTTCACCCCAGTTGGCACACCAATTAAGAAGGTCATAAAGGAGAAGAAGGGTAGAAGTACCTGCCCAGTTGTGAAGAGGTGATGTGCCCACACGGCTACCGAAAGCGCAGCAATCGCAATTGTTGCCGCTACAAGACCTTTGTAACCAAAGATTGGTTTTCTACTGAAGACTGGAAGGATTTCACTTACGATGCCAAAGAAAGGCAGCGCAAGAATATAAACCTCTGGGTGACCAAAGAACCAGAAGAGATGCTGCCAGAGCATCGCGCCACCGTTTGCTGGGTCGAAGATAAGCGCTCCGAAACGGCGATCTGCTTCGAGGCCAAGAAGCGCTGCAGCAAGTGGTGGGAAGGCTAGAAGAATCAAAATCGAGGTAAGCAATACGTTCCAGGTGAAGATCGACATCCGGAACATGGTCATTCCTGGGGCGCGCATACAGAAAATCGTGGTGATGAAGTTGACGCCACCCAGGATTGTTCCAAGGCCACCAATGGCTAGCCCCATGATCCATAGATCGCTACCTATGCCCGGTGAATATTCAGCGCTCGATAGCGGCGCGTAAGCAGTCCAACCGAACGAGGGCGCTCCTCCAGGGGTAAAGAAGCCTGCAATCGCCATAAGGCCACCAAATAGGTAGAGCCAATAGGAGAGCATGTTCATCCGCGGGAACGCGACGTCCGCAGCGCCAATCTGAAGCGGCATGATTTCATTAGCAAATCCGACGAAAAGCGGCGTAGCAAACATCAACAACATGATGATTCCATGCATCGTGAAGAGCTGGTTGTACTGCTCGACGCTGAGGAACTGCAAGCCTGGCCGAGCAAGCTCCGCGCGCATGAACAGGGCCATAACGCCACCGATGAGGAACCAGATAAAGGACGTAATGAGATAGAGATGTCCAATGACCTTGTGGTCGGTAGTGGTCATCCACTTAACAATTAATCGACCCTTACTTATTGGTTCTGTTGGACGGGTCTGCAAGAGTGTTGGGCGCTCTGCGTATGTTGTCATGCAACACCACCTTTAAGTGCGTTGATGTAGCTCTGATACTCCGATGGTGAAACTACTTTTACGGTAAATCGCATTTGCGAGTGATTTCGCCCGCAATGCATATTGCAGAATCCTGGATAGGTGCCCTCTTTCTGGGCAGTGAATTCAAATTGATTCTTTACATACGGCAATGCTTGCATCTGCATCATGAACGCTGGAATCCAAATGCTATGCACAACATCGGAAGCAGTGAGATTGATGCGAATGCGCTCACCAACTGGGAGATAAAGGGTGGGCAGCTTCTCTGGCGTACCCGTAACCGTTTTCTCCTTCGCTTCAGGATAGGTGAACTGCCACGCCCATTGAATGGCGTTGACGTCGATCTCATGGACTGCAACTCCAGCAGGTGAAATCTTTGTGATGGCAGATTGATCTCGAGCGGTGAAATAAAACAAGACTGCAACGATGATAAAAGGAATTACTGTGTACATAATCTCAAGCGGCATGTGATAACTCACTTGCTCAGGAAGTTGCTCGGGCCCACCGGTGGTCACGCGTTGTTTTGCCCGATATCTAAATGCTGCCCAAAGGATTAATACTGCAGTAAATGCACCAACCACAAAGGCGGCAATCCATGCCCATTGCCACAGGAAGTGGGAGCGATCGTTGATATCAGTAACGCCGCGAGGGAATCCAAGTGCTGGAAGTTGCTCTGTGGAGCAGCCAGAGAGAATGAGCGCAAGTGCACCCATGGAAAAGAGGCCACGCGCCTTGGCGCTTACTCGCTTGGGGCGAGCAGGGCCGAACCCTTCAATTGAGCGGACTTCTCTCCCTACTGCCATAGGAAAAGAATAGTCGCCCCTTTCGCCATCCGTTGAGTTGGCGAGTACCGTCTGCTTCGTGGTAATGGTCACAACTGGCGCATTCGATGGAGAACACCCGCTCCACCCTGCCGGCGCCGAGGTGCTTCGCGTCGCTTTCGAGCGGGGCTGGGCTCGCCCCGATGGACTCAGTGCGGCAAGCGCCCAATCCCGGCATTTACTCCGCTCGGCACGGGAAGAGATTGCATCGGGCCTTGGCGTCAGAGCAGATGAAATTGAGTTTTGGGGTGAACCGGCGCTCATTTCGCCAATGGCCATCATGGGGGCCTCCCATTTTGCACACGGCACATTCATCGCGGGGGCGACCGAACGGCAAGAAATCTTGGCCATTGGGGCTCGCGCGCAATCCATGACGACAATTCCGGTATCAGAGATGGGATTAATCGATAGAGATCTCTTACTTGAAGTGCTTGAGAGCGATTCGACGGTGGCGATTCAAGCAGCGAACATCGAGACCGGAGTGATACAAAACCTTGCAGACTTGGCACCACTTGTCGGCGGTTTGGGAGCGCATCTTCATCTAGATTTCACCGCCGCTGGCCCCTTAGTGAAGCTTCCAACGTATTGGTCAACGGCAGATTTTCCCGCGAAAAGTTGGGATGGTCCCGCTGGGCTAGGTGTCATGGTGATTAATGCGAATCAGCGGTGGGCAAATCCGCTAGCCATCAATACAACCCATCGCGCACCCGAATCCTTCTCACTACCCCTCGCGTTAGCTGCTGCTGCTTCGCTGACTGGATGGCTCAGTGATTCAGTGCGCGAGGCAGAACGCATCAGATCGTTGATAACGCTGATGCGGACCGTCATTAAACAAACGATTGTCGATGTTGACATTGCAGGCAGTGGCGACGCTAATCAATCGTTGCCACATATTCTCTCGATATCCATCCTTAGCGTATCTGGCGAGGAATTGGTCGCTGCCCTTGCACGCGAAGGATTCGCTGTTGCTTCGGGCTCTGCGTGTGTTGCCACAGCAATCGAACCAAGCCATGTCCTGCGCGCCATGGGACAACTGACCCATGGCAACATCAGAATCTCTTTGATGCATGGAGTAGCAGAGAGCGAGGTCAAGAAATTCCTTGCGCTACTTCCAGGAATTGTTGATAGGTTGCGAATGGAAGCGGGGGCTTGAAGTGGAAATTAACAAGAACGAATTAGAACTTGACTGTATTGGCGCGCTCTGCCCGACTCCAATTATTCAACTAGGTAAAGCGATCCGAGACCTGCCAGCAGGGGCAACGATTGTGTTGAAAGCCGATGATCCCGCGACGCAGAGCGATATTTCAGCTTGGGCTCGTCTGACTGGAAATTCTGTCGCCGCCATAGCTATGCACACGTACCGCGTCACTAAGAGATAGATAGACCCTTGGCTACGAGTTGTGTGGAAGTGTCGCTATAACTCTCAGCAAATCGCTCTAAGAATTGTTCGCGCGTAAACCGATACTCCTGCCCGCCTTGAGTCTCAAGGCAGTAAGTCGCGACCATTGAACCAACCTCTGCACATACTTTCAGTTCCAATCCCCAACCTAGGGCAGAGAGAAATCCGGCACGAAACGCATCGCCAATTCCCGTTGGGTCGATTTTGCTTCGCTCCTTGGCAACACCAACAGTTATTGTCGCAAACGAATGCGATTCTATTTGAGCGCCTTTCGAGCCAAGTGTGGTGATGCAGATTTCGACATTGTCAAGAAAATCTCGCTTACTCCATCCAGTCTTCTGCATAGCCAATGCCATTTCGTATTCATTGAGAAACGAATACTTCGCTCCCACTAAGAGATTCCGAATGCTTTCGCCGTCGAGACTTGCCAACGTTTGCGATATATCCGCAGCGAAAGGAATTTTATGTTGACGACACTCTTCAGTGTGACGGAGCATTGCCTCAGGATCATCTGGTGCGATAAGTACAAGGTCGAAGCCATTCCTGCTCTTAAAAATTGGGCCTAACTCAATATTTCTCGCCTCGCTCATCGCCCCCGGATAAAAAGAAGCAATTTGATTATGAGATTCATCGGTCGTCACGGTAAATCGGGCAGTCAACTGCGTTTGTGATACGTAGAGCTCCGAGGTATCTACGCCATGTCGAGTTAGCCAGGAGTTGTAATCGGTGAAATCTTCGCCCACAGCAGCAATGAGCACTGGAGAGCCACCCAGTACTCCCATCCCAAAACAGATGTTCGCTCCAGTTCCTCCGCGACGAACTTCAAGATTGTTCACTAAAAAAGAGAGCGAAATTTTCTCTAAAGAATCTACAACGATGGAATCAGCAATCTTGCCGGGAAAACTCATCATGTAATCGGTGGCCACCGAGCCGGTGACGGCAATTTTCATGCAGAACAGTTGCGACTAAGTTCGATTACTTAATGGAATGAATCTCCGCAAGCACAGCTGCCGCCTGCGTTCGGATTATCGATTGTGAACCCTTGTTTCTCGATGGTGTCAACAAAGTCGATTGTTGCGCCCATGAGATATGGCGAGCTCATCTTGTCGGTGACAACGCCAACGCCACTGAAATCTTTCAAGATGTCGCCTTCGAGAGAGCGATCATCGAAGTAGAGCTGGTAACGAAGGCCAGAACACCCTCCTGGTTGAACCGCGATACGAAGTCGAAGGTCATCTCGACCCTCCTGCTCCAAAAGCGCTTTGACCTTGGATGCTGCTTTGTCAGAGAGGACTACGCCATCAGAAGTGGCGGATGTGGTGACCTCAGCGCTCATTGTCGGACTTCCTTTCGTGAAGAACTCGATATATCTAATCCTGCCATAGCATGGAACGCACAGCGCGCTTTAAATCTTCCCGGAGCCCAGTTTCGCGCCTGTTTGTCGAAAACCTGCGAAGATAGCGGCATGGGCATCACCGACCTCCTATTACTTGGGCAAGGTAGCGACCTTGCCAGCGAGCGCGGGGTTTCCTGTCCAGGAGAGTTGCCAGCTCCCAGTGACCCAGATTTGCGTGAGCGCGCTCGACGCGCCAGGGCAACTCTTGGAGATCAAGTCTTCGTGCTCGGTCATCATTATCAACGAGATGAAGTGATTGAATTCGCAGATGTCACCGGAGATTCATTCAAATTAGCTCGCGATGCTGCCGCTCGACCTGATGCGCCCTACATTATTTTCTGCGGCGTGCACTTCATGGCCGAGAGCGCAGACATCCTCACTGCGCCCTCGCAGCGCGTAATTCTTCCCGATCTTGCCGCCGGATGTTCGATGGCGGATATGGCTAATTATGAGCAAGTTGCCGCGTGCTGGGCAGTGCTCGACGAGCTGGGAATTAGCAAATCAACGATCCCTGTTACCTACATGAATTCCTCGGCAGCGATCAAAGCATTCACCGGCGAGCATGGTGGGACTGTTTGCACCTCATCGAATGCACACACCACGCTCACTTGGGCTTTTTCGCAGGGTGACCGAGTGCTCTTTTTGCCGGATCAACACCTTGGTCGCAACACCGCAGTCTTGCAAATGGGGTTAACGCTTGACGATTGCGTGGTGTGGAATCCTTGGAAACCGCGTGGTGGTTTAACTGACGCGCAAATCAAGAATGCCAAGATGATTCTTTGGCGCGGACATTGCTCGGTCCATGCGCGTTTCTCGCTCGATTCGATAAACGATGTTCGCTCGCGAATTCAAGGTGTCCAAGTAATCGTGCACCCTGAGTGCCAACATGAAGTTGCACTCAATGCCGACATCATCGGGTCAACAGAACAGATCATCAAAACGGTCAGCAACTCCCCTGCGGGAAGTAAATGGGCGATCGGCACCGAATTGAATTTAGTGAAGCGCCTCGCGCAGCAACATCAAGATAAACAAATCGTCTTTCTGGATAAATCTGTGTGCTACTGCTCCACTATGAATCGAATCGATTTGCCACATCTTGTGTGGTCTTTAGAGTCGCTGGTCGAGGGAAGAGTTGTCAATGAGATAAAGGTTCCCGAGCGAACAGCGCACTTTGCTCGAGTGGCACTTGATCGAATGTTAAGCCTCATCTAGGAATAAAACCGAACGGGAGAACCAGAGAAATAATGAGCGACGAGAAAAAGAACAAGCCAACCCCCAAGCGCAATGCAAAGAAATTCACCCCCGCGCTTGCGCCAGCCGCCACTAAAGAAGCGAAAAAGGCAGAGCGTGAGAACGCGCGCCGACGTCGCATGGAAATGCGAGAGCTCTACCTAAAAGGTGACGAGCGCGCGCTTCCCAAGCGCGATAAAGGGCCGGTAAGGAAATTTGCCCGGGATTACGTCGATTCACGTTGGTCGATCGCAGAATTCTTCCTTCCACTACTCATGGTTGTGCTTCTTCTGACTGCAATGCCAAGCGTCACTATCAAAGTTTTGGCGACATTAGTCATGTATGTAGTGGTTTTAGTTTCAGTGCTTGATGGAGTCTGGATGGGGCGACAAATCAAGAAAGCTTGCTTAGCCAAGTATCCGAACGAGTCCGTCAAAGGCGTCACGATGTACGCATGGATGCGCTCAACTCAAATCAGAAGGTTGCGCACACCCGCGCCACAGGTTAAGCGCGGCACCAAGCTGATCTAACGTGATTGAACGAATTAAGGTCGCGGGTTTGGACTGACATCCTTAGCGGGGTCACGTTCAGCGATGGAACCAATTGCTGAATCAATCGCTCGCATAACGTCCGCGCTGAGTTTAACCCCCGCAGCTTTCACGTTCTCTTTGACTTGCTTTGCTTTTGAAGCACCGATTATCGCGCTCGAGACATTTGAATTTTGCAAAACCCACGCGATTGCCAATTGAGCCATTGTCAGACCTAGGTCGCTTGCGATCGGTTGCAATTTGGCAACTTCGCGCAAGATGTCATCATTCATCCAACGTGAAATCATGGCAGCGCCACTCTTCTTATCAGTAGCGCGCGAGCCCGTTGGTGGCTTCTTGCCCGGAAGATACTTTCCGGAGAGAACTCCTTGCGCAACAGGTGACCACACAATCTGGCCAATTCCTTCGCGTTCGGAAAGTGGAATCACCTCTGCTTCAATCACTCGCCATAACATTGAATACTGAGGCTGGCTGGAGACAAATCGATCAAAACCTAGTTCCTTTTGGATAGTTAGTGCAGCCTGGATCTCACTTGCACGCCATTGAGAAAATCCAATGTAATTGACCTTCCCCTGTCGAATAAGATCATCGAAAGCGCGGAGCGTTTCATCAAGCGGGGTCTCATAATCAAATCTATGTGCTTGATAGAGATCTATATGGTCAGTTTGTAGGCGCTTTAACGACGCGTGCACCGACTCCATAATGTGCTTGCGGGACAATCCGCGATCATTCTTACCTTCGCCAGTTGGCCAATAAACCTTGGTGAATAGTTCGTAGGACTCGCGCTTAACTCCTTTAAGCGCGCGCCCCAATACTGTCTCAGCTTTTGTGCCGGCGTATACATCTGCGGTGTCAAAGGTGGTGATACCCACATCGAACGCAGCTCGAACGCATTTAATCGCCTCTTCGGCGGCCACTTGTGAGCCGTGGGTAATCCAGTTTCCGTAAGCAATTTCAGAGACATACATGCCAGAACGGCCAAGGCGACGATATTCCATGGCGAAACAGTACCCAATGCTCTCGCTATTGCAACCATCTCATGGTTATGCTGCAACCGCTTACACAACTGAATACTCCCTTGACGTGGGGGAAGTCCGGTGCAATTCCGGCGCTGACCCGCAACCGTAATTCTTCTCGAGTGATATCAAGAAGATAAGTCGGATTACCTACTCGGTGGAGCAAGCCAAAAACACCCGTCGTGGTTTACGGGGCGGCAACGATGGCCAGTGTCGTGCACTGCCTTCTCTGTCTAAGCCTTGTGGACCCTTTCTTGAAAGGATCCCAGTGTCACAAAACACTCTCACTCGTCGAAGCGCAGCGTTTTTTAGCGCGCTTGCGACGTTTCTACTAGCAATCTCCCTAACGGGATGTTCATCCAATAAGAGCTCTTCCGATACAGCGAGCAGCGAACTTGGTTATCGCTATTGGGGATACTCCCAAAGTAGCGCTGATGGAACGAGTTGGAGCACTGCCATGGAAGGCCCTGCAACAACTAACCCTGCAGATGGCGCGGTCGAAGGCTGGAATTACACCCTCTCTGCAGAGGGGATCGTCGATCCCTCCGCTCCAGTAGCGCAACCGGATTTCGACAAACTATGCGGGGCTACAGCGGCAACTGAAGGCGCAAAACGCGTCGGTTACATCATCGAATTTGGCGATCCTGCAATCTATCCAGAGGGCGATAGCGC
Source organism: uncultured Bifidobacterium sp. (assembly GCA_964561165.1). Taxonomy (GTDB): domain Bacteria; phylum Actinomycetota; class Actinomycetes; order Nanopelagicales; family Nanopelagicaceae; genus IMCC26077. The sequence continues at coordinate 20,962 of CAZLOJ010000011.1, forward strand.
GCCAGAAGCATCAAGTGGTTGCGTCTCAGTGCCAATTGCTGCATCTGGACTTGATGTACTGAATAAAGCTTCTGAAGTTCGCGCAGGAGAAGGTGGCTTCATCTGCGGCATCAACGGTTTCCCAAGCAAGGATTGCGGTGCTGATCCGATAGCAGTACCAGAATCGCTGAAGAAGAAATAAACCGCTAACAAATGAATCGTGTGAGGACGTTACATCCACTCGCGTGGTGGTTTTGGGGCATTAGTTTGGCGATTGCCACAAGCCGCACAGTGAATTTTTGGTTGCTTGCGATCATCATCCTGGCAACCATGGTTGTAACGTTCTCCCGTCGATCGAGAGATCCTTGGGCATCTGCTCTCACGATTGGAATCAAGATTGCATGCGTTGCCCTTTTGCTCCGGATGTTGATAGCGATTGTTTTTAGCGTCCCAGGAGATGGCCGAGTTCTCTTCTCGCTGCCTCGCTTTCAACTCCCCCAATGGTTAGCGGGCATCTTTCTTGGTGGCGCTGTTACAAGCGAGAGACTGAACTTTGTCTTTATGGAATCTCTTACAATCTTTGCTCTGGTTGTGACCCTGGCTGGGGCAAGCTCATTAGCGAACCCAAAGCAAACGCTTAGATCATTACCTGGAATCTTGCATGAAGCTGGAGTCGCTCTCATTATTGCAACTACGCTAATTCCACACTTTGCAATGAGCGTGAAACGAATTGGTGAGGCGCGCAAACTGCGTGGTGATGAAAAACGTTTTAGTTTCAAACGGAGCGTCATCCCACTATTCGAAGAATCGTTAGAACGTGCGCTCATCATGGCCGAATCGATGGAGGCACGCGGATATGGACATAAATCCACAGGTTCCACTGGTTACAGAAAATTTGCGCCCACTCTTTTGATTCTGATTGGCACTGGAGCACTCTTGCTCTCGATTTTGCTTATGCTGATTGGATCTCAATACGAGATTGCTCTGCTCGCAGCGATTTTCACTCTTACATTCGGCTTATTTCTCGGAAATACGATAAATGCTCGAAGTAAGTATCGACCCATCCCTTGGCGCAAAGAAGAACTTCTCGTGATGCTGGCTTCATTCTGTGCGATAGTCATCACTCTACTTGCTAACGTGTTCTTTAATCCGGTAGTTGTTATCGGGCTCTTACTTACATGCATGGCACCTCTGTTCGTTACCTCAAGTAGGCAAAACGCATGATCAAATTCGACAACGTCACGTTGGTGTACCCCTACGTGCAGCGAACAATTTTCGAGAACTTATCCTTCGAAGTGCCCGAGGGTGAATTCGTTCTCATCATGGGTGACACCGGAGCAGGTAAATCCACATTGCTTAAGCTAATGAATGGACTGGTCCCCCATCACACAGGCGGGATTTTCTCGGGTGCAATCAGAATTGATGGACGAGACACTGCGCTGCAGAAGCCACGCGATCTAGTCGATCTCATCGCAATCGTTGGACAGAATCCTGCGCTTGGCTTTGTGACCGATACTGTTGAGGAGGAACTTGTATTTGGTATGGAATCACTTGGCATAGCTCCTGAAGTGATGCGCAAACGCGTGGAAGATACATTGGATCTCCTGGCGCTCGCATCACTTCGTGATCGGAAATTGACCTCTCTAAGTGGCGGCGAACAACAACGAGTGGCAATCGCCTCAGTCTTGACAATGAATCCAAAGATACTTCTCCTTGATGAACCAACTAGCGCCCTTGACCCAATTGCAGCAGAAGAGGTTTTAGCCACTCTCTCGCGCCTGGTACATGACTTGGGTTTAACGGTGATCATTGCTGAACATAAGTTGGAGCGAGTATTGCAATTCGTAGATCGCGTCATATACGTGAAAGATGAGAAGAATGTAAACATCGGCTCGCCCGAAGAAATTCTAAAAGATTCTCCGCTAGCACCACCAATAATCCATCTTTCAAGGGCGTTGAAGAGTGACCAGGTACCCATGACTGTGCGGGATGCGCGGCGCACCATCAGCCATCTAGCCCAACAAATAACACCTCCGCCAGCGCGCACCAGAATAGAACCTTTTGCTCAGAAGGTTCTTGAGATAACCGAATTGAGAATTCGCTACGGCGATAAAGTTGCATTGAAAGATATCTCGCTTAATGTCTCAGCGGGTGAAGTGCTCGCAGTGATGGGGCGAAATGGCGCGGGTAAATCCACGCTTCTGACGAGCATGGTTGGGCTACGTGAAAAGGAGCGGGGCGCGGTACTCGTACTTGGTAAGGATCCGAAAACTCTGCACGGCAGTGCGTTAATTAGCCACGTCGGATTTGTGCCCCAGGAAGCGAGCGATTTGCTCTATGGGCAGACCGTCTATGAAGAACTACGCAATAGTGATCGCGATAATGGCGTTCCAGCGGGAACCACCGAAGCGATGTTGGAAACGCTACAACCAGAGATTGATTTGTCTGTGCATCCCCGGGACCTATCCGAAGGTGAGCGACTTTCACTTGTACTTGCCATTGTCTTAGCGAGGAAACCAGCGCTTTTGGTACTCGATGAACCAACCCGCGGACTCGATTATCGAGCAAAACAGCGTTTGGTCGCTGCTATTTCTGGAACGATTTCTCCCTCCACTGCAGTAGTTCTCGCTTCACATGATGTCGAGATAGTCGCCGATGTTGCAACACGGGTTGTCGTTCTTGCCGATGGCGAGATAGTCGCCGATGGTGACGTCACTGACATTTTGACATCATCGCCAGCCTTCGCACCTCAAGTCGCAAAAGTTTTAGCGCCAGCTCGATGGTTAACAGTCTCCGAAGTCTTGCAGTCTTTAGGTGAAAATTCGTGACCGTCACTATTATTCGCAAGAGTAGATTTCCTGCACACGCAATTTCAACACTCACCATTCTCTTTGCCTCCTCAGTTGGATTACTTGCATTTATCTGGCCATTATTTGTTGCGGCCGAAAATGATCGTGCTGCGCGATGGCTCTTTCTTGCTCTCATGCCGCTCGTCACGGTGGTCGCAATCATTGAAATCACTTCTGGCCAATTAAATGTGAAAGCGCTCGCATTTCTGGGAGTGCTTAGCGCAACAGGTGCTGCACTTCGCGCGATTGGTGCCGGTGCGGTGGGGCTGGAACCGATTTGGTTTCTCATCATTCTTGGAGGTAGGGCGCTTGGCAGAAGATTTGGCTTCATTCTTGGTTCAACAACGATGCTTGCTTCTGCCTTGCTCACCGGAGGGGTTGGCCCATGGCTCGCCTTCCAAATGATGTGTGCTGCATGGATCGGTTGGGGCGCAGGAGCGCTCCCCCGCATAAAGTCTCAGGGTTTTGAAATCGCCGTTCTGGCAGGATACGGAGCAATTACAGCTGCGCTCTTTGGGTTCATGATGGATCTTCAACTATGGCCCTGGATAGTCTCGCCATCGACTTCAATTGCATACATTGCGGGCGCAAGCGTTCTAGATAACCTACAGCGGTTCCTTATCTTTCATTTCACTACTGCATTGGCGTGGGATATTCCACGCGCGATTTTCAACATAATTTTAATCTTGACGCTTGGGCCAGCAATCCTCAATTCGTTACGCAGGTCAATGCGACGTGGCAACGTGGTGTTTAATCGCGTACATGCGATGTAACAAAAGGCGGCTTTGTCACTACCGCGCTCAAATTGCGCCCTCTGACATCTACTAATAGATGTTCGCCTACTTCAATCCCTGATTCGATAAGCGCAAGAGCTATGCCTTCTTTCAACGTGGGAGAGAAAGTGCCACTGGTTACCTCGCCCACAACCGCACCAATGCTGTTACGCACTAACATGCCACCGCGTGGGATTCCTCGCTCAGTTAGCAATAAACCGCGGAGCAATCTATTAACCCCTTTTGCTTGCTCAGCTCTGAGCGCACCATCGCCATGGAATGTCTTTTTCTTCCAACCAATAGCCCAGGAGAGATTCGCCTCCATCGGATTGATCTCGAGTGATAACTCGTGGCCGTGAAGCGGATATCCCATCTCGGTTCGTAATGTATCTCGCGCGCCCAAACCGGCAATCTTGCCGCCAATTCGCAAAACCTCACGGCTGAGAACATTCCATACTTCACTCGCCAGATTTTTTGGTGGAAGTAATTCGTATCCATGCTCGCCGGAATATCCCGTCCGACATAGAGTAAACGACGTTCCGTCAAAGTGAACATCGGCAAAGGACATGTATTCTAGATTTCGATGCAACCCCACTGATGTGAGTACTTGACTCGAAAGTGGGCCTTGAAGTGCAATCACAGCGAAATCCTGGTGTCGATTATTCAGCGAAAAATTCGCACTACCGATCTGCGCCACTAACACTTGAAAAACAAAATGAGCATTGGCCGCATTTGGAATTACAAGTACTTCATTGTCACCGCGACAGTAGATGATGACATCATCAATCACTCCTCCCTCGGCATTACAGAGTAAGGAATATTGCGCTTGCCCCGCGGTAATGCGATTTAAATCATTGGTAAAGATTTGATTTGCCCACTCCTTCGCCCCTGGTCCGATAATTTCAATCTTTCCGAGATGCGAGACATCAAATAATCCAGCCTTCTCGCGGACTGCTTGGTGCTCGGCAAGGGTGCCGCCACCTACTGGGGCGGGATATTCCAGGGGCATCTGCCATCCAGCGAAATCTCCGAGCTTTGCTCCAAGAGCTTGATGAATCGAAAACAATGGCGATTCCATCCGCTCAACTTACCGCGAATCGTTAGGCTCTCACCATGACACTCTCGATAAAGCTCTCTCTGGGAGATCTCGGTAAATCTGCTCCAATAGTCATCGGCTATACATGCGCACGTGAAGGCTCATCCATCACGCTAGTTGCCAGTGCCTCTGCACTTACATCGAAAGAAGAAGCATGGCTGCTGAAAGCTCTCGCCAATTCACAAGTGGTAGGCAAGAGTGATGAGGTCCGCTCCCTCACCAGTCCTGACGGACAATTAATCGTGGCAGTAGCAATTCCACAGAAATCAGATTTAGAAGGATTACGACGGTCGGCAGGCGTCGCCTCGCGCGCATTGCTAGGGCAAAAAGGGGCAACGTTCGCCATCGCGTGCAAGGATGGAGATGAATTCAGAGCTGTGACAGAAGGTGCAGCCTTAGGTGCCTATCACTTTCATCAATTCAAAGGCGATGAAAAACTTCCAACGTCATTGTCCAAGATCGGATTTATACCAGGGCGTGCGATCAAGAGCGCACCCGCGAACATCAAGCGAACTGAAATCCTCGTCGAACAGATTCGTTTCTCGCGTGATTTGATTAATATGCCGCCGAGCTACCTCACGCCTGAAAAATTTGTAACTCTCGCAAAGGCAGTTCTTCCCGCAAACGTGCGCGCGAGCGTGAAAACCCATGTGCAGCTCAAATCGGAAGGGTATGGCGGCATCACTGCCGTCGGTCAAGGATCTGCTAATCCACCTCGACTACTGCACCTTTCCTACAAACCAGCGAAGGCAAAGAAGAAATTTGCATTCGTCGGAAAGGGCATCACCTTTGACACTGGTGGTCTCGCTTTAAAGCCGGCGCAAGGTATGGAGGCGATGAAATCAGATATGAGTGGGGCGGCAGCAGTTATCAGTGCAATCAATGCGATTGCACACATGAAGCTGCCCATCGCGATCGATGCGTGGGCGCCACTTGCTGAGAACATGGTCAGCGAAAGCGCCACTCGTCCTAGCGATGTCATCACTATTTATGGCGGAAAAACTGTCGAAGTGCTCAATCCTGATGCTGAAGGTCGGTTGATACTCGCCGACGCTTTGGTGCGCGCGGTTGAAGTAACAAAAGAGCTCGATGGCATCATCGATGTTGCCACGCTCACCGGCGCCCAGATAGTTGCCCTTGGCAAAAGAACTGCTGCGGTGATGGGAAATGATGATGCTTTCCGAGAGGAGTTCCTCCATGCTGCTCGCGCAGCTGGCGAGAGCTTCTGGCCGATGCCACTTCCTGAAGAGCTCCGCCCCTCGCTCGACTCCCCCGTGGCGGACCTTGCCAATATTGGGGAGCGGATGGGCGGAATGCTCGTTGCCGGACTCTTCTTGCGGGAGTTCGTCCCTGCCGATCTGCCTTGGCTCCACCTCGATATCGCAGGCCCCTCCTTCAATGAGGATCAGCCACATGGCTATACGCCGGTAGGTGGGGTGGGCTTTGCGATCCGCTCGCTGGTCCACTTTGCCGAGGTCACAAGTGCTGGCTAGGAGTGGGAAGATAACCCCATAGGCAACCCAGGCATGACGAGTACGGCAGATAACAGTCAGGAGTGAGTAGATGTCCTTTGATGTAGTAATCCTTGGTGGCGGTTCAGGTGGCTATGCCTGCGCACTTCGATCGGCGCAACTTGGCCTTTCTGTGGCCCTCATCGAAGCCGGCAAACTTGGCGGCACCTGCCTGCATCGGGGTTGCATCCCAACTAAAGCCCTACTCCACGCAGGCGAGATTGCCGATAACACTCGGGAAGCCCACGAATTTGGAGTTGTTGCCGAGCTAGGCGGCATCGACATGGGAGGCGTCAATACATATAAAGATGGCGTCATCACAAAACTCTATAAGGGTTTACAAGGATTGGTAAAAAGTCGTGGCATCACTTTCATCGAGGGACATGGCAAGGTTATTTCCAAAGACACGGTGGAAGTCAACGGCGAGAAGATCACTGGCAAGAATCTTGTGCTCGCAACTGGCTCATACCCGAAGACTCTCCCAGGTTTAGAGATCAATGGGAAAACTATTGTGACAAGTGATCATGCCCTTGGACTTGATTATGTTCCCAAGAGCGTCATCGTGCTTGGTGGCGGTGTTATTGGTTGCGAATTTGCATCAGTATGGAAATCATTTGGTTCCGATGTTCGCATCATTGAGGGTTTACAGCATTTAGTGCCGCTTGAAGACGAATCTACTTCTAAGTTGTTGGAGCGTGCATACCGTAAGCGCGGAATCAATTTTGAATTAGGCGTCCGATTTAAGAGTGCTACACCCACGGATTCTGGCGTTAAAGTTGCGCTCGAAGATGGTCGCGAATTCGAGGCTGACTTACTACTCGTGTCTGTTGGACGCGGACCAACATCAGCGAATCTTGGGTACGAAGGAATTGGCGTAGCGATGGATCGCGGCTATGTTCTTGTCGACGAAAAGTGCCGCACTAATGTTGCGAACGTTTATGCCGTCGGCGACCTCATCCCTACGTTGCAGCTTGCTCATGTTGGATTTGGCGAGGGAATTCTTGTTGCTGAAGAGATAGCCGGACTCAATCCGCGGCCAATTAATTATGATGGCGTTCCACGAGTCACGTACTCTGAACCAGAGGTTGCTTCAGTTGGATTGACCACTGCTCAGGCGAAAGAACGTGGCCATGATGTTGTAGAGCTTGTCTACGATTTAGCTGGAAATGGCAAATCCCAGATTCTGCGCACTTCAGGATCCATCAAGCTAGTTGCTGAGAAAAATGGCCCAGTGCTAGGCATTCATATGGTCGGTAGCCGAGTCGGCGAACTTCTTGCCGAAGCGCAATTAATCTACAACTGGGAGGCAACGGCAGATGATGTGGCGCCGTTGATTCACGCCCACCCCACAATGTCAGAGGCTATGGGCGAGGCGCACCTTGCTTTGGCCGGTAAACCATTGCACGCACACGGATAGTAATTACGATTAGCGGGACGAGACGGGACTAGAGGAGAAGAAGATGTCATTTAATGTTGTGATGCCGGCGCTTGGAGAGAGCGTGACCGAGGGCACCGTTACTCGATGGTTGAAAAATGAGGGCGACCAGGTCGCCGTTGATGAACCACTCCTTGAAGTATCGACCGATAAAGTCGATACCGAAATCCCGTCCCCTGTTGCAGGCACCGTTGCCAAGATTCTCGTCGCCGTCGATCAAACTGTTCCAGTGGGCGCTGAGCTTGTTGTTATCAATGATGGCGCAGCTACACCGGCAACACCTGCAGTTGCGAGCGCACCTGTAGCTCCTGTAGCTCCTGTAGCTCCCGCAGCTCCCGCAGCTCCCGTCGCCGCAGCACCCGCAGCACCTGTCCCCTCTAATGGCGCAAGTGAAATAGTCGTTATGCCAGCGCTAGGTGAATCTGTAACCGAGGGAACTGTCACTCGTTGGTTGAAAAACGTTGGCGATGTAATTGCGATGGATGAAGCGCTCCTTGAAGTGTCCACCGATAAAGTCGATACCGAAATTCCTTCTCCTGTTGCAGGAACTGTGAGTGAAATCTTCGCTCCGGCTGATTCAGTAATTCCTGTTGGTGGCAAACTTGCGGCCATTGCTGCGGTTGGTTCCGCAGTTGCTCCAGCGAAGGTAAGCGCACCTGCGCCCGTTGCACCACCTGCACCACCTGCACCAACCCCCGCTCCTGCTGCACCCGTTGCGCCAGCAGCAGTGACTCCAGTAGCAGCTCCTATGAATTCCATTCCCGCCCCAACTTCTCGAGTGGAATCTGATTCATATGTCACCCCACTTGTTAGAAAGCTCGCAGCTGAATTGTCGATTGATCTCGCGAACGTATCGGGCACCGGAGTTGGTGGCCGAATTCGTAAACAAGATGTTTACGATGCCGCCGAACGCGCTCGCGCTCTCTCGAGCGCACCAGTAGCAGCAACTGCTCCTGAGGCTCCAGCCGCAGCAGCTCCACACGACAAGGTGAAAACATCTGCCGACGTGACAGCCTCGCCTCTTCGTGGCACGAGCGTACCTATGACGCGCCTTCGTAAGGTGATTGCTGCACGGATGGTCGAATCACTTCACACCTCAGCGCAACTCACAACAGTCGTCGAGGTAGATGTCACGAAAATCGCAAAACTTCGCGCAAAAGCCAAAGGTGCGTTCCAAGAGCGTGAAGGTGTAAATCTCACCTTCTTACCATTCTTCGCAGTTGCGGTATGTGAAGCACTTAAGCAGCACCCCGTGGTCAACTCCTCTATTGATGGTGAGAACATCGTCTATCACGGTACGGAGAATCTTGGTATCGCTGTCGATACCGAACGCGGCTTGCTTGTTCCTGTCATCAAAGATGCTGGGGATCTCAACCTAGGCGGTCTTGCTCGTCGGATTAATGATGTCGCGCTACGTACCCGCGATAGCAAAATCAATCCTGATGAGTTAAGCGGTGGCACCTTTACGATTACTAACACCGGAAGTCGTGGCGCGCTTTTTGATACGCCAATCATCAACCAGCCACAGGTCGCGATTCTTGGTATTGGTTCAATCGTGAAACGACCTGTCGTTATCACTGAGGCTGATGGCGAAGAGAAGATTGCTATCCGTTCTATGGTTTATCTTGCGATTTCCTACGATCATCGAATCGTCGATGGCGCAGATGCTGCACGTTTCCTAGGAACTTTGAAAGAGCGCTTGGAGCTTGGTCGCTTCGAAGCGGATCTTGGCCTTTAAGAGATATACATGTCACGAACTATTGCTGTCACCGGCGCTTCAGGGTTGATTGGTTCAGCCCTCGTTTCGCACTTGCGCGGAAAAGGCGACACAGTAATTAAGTTGGTGCGTCGCGAACCTAGGGCAAAAGATGAGGCATTCTGGGATCCAATTGAGGGCAAAGTTGATTTAGTTGCACTCGAAGGAGTCGATTCCATCGTTCACCTCGCTGGAGCAGGAGTTGGCGATAAAAGATGGAGCACCAGTTACAAAGCAGAGATTCTCAATTCACGGCTGTATGGCACCACAACAATCGCCAACGCAGCAGAGCAACTTAGAATCAAATCACTAATCTCTTCGAGCGCTATCGGTTGGTATGGCGAAACTGGCAATAGGGCTGTCACCGAAAATGATCGTGGTGGAGATGATTTCCTTGCGCGAGTCTGCCTCGAATGGGAGCGCGCTGCGGACGGAGCACCTTCGGTGCGAACGGCAAAGATTCGCACGGGTTTAGTTCTTGATCCCACCGGTGGCGCACTTGGTCGAATGATGCCGTTATTTAAATTTGGTTTGGGCGGCAAACTCGGTTCAGGAAAGCAATGGTGGTCGTGGATTACCGTGCACGACCAAGTTCGTGCCATCGATTTCTTAATCGATCATGACATCTCCGGTCCAGTAAACCTCACCGCGCCAAATCCTGCGACCAATAGTGAGTTCACAGCAGCTCTCGCCCGCGCACTCAAGCGTCCCGCGTTGCTACCTGTTCCTGGTTTCGCACTTAAGGTCACCTTAGGTGGATTTTCCACTGAGATTCTCGGCTCGAAGCGAGTGCTACCTGCTGTACTGGATGAAGCTGGTTTCGTCTTTGATTTTCCACACCTAGCGCCAGCGCTGGCAAAGCTTGCTGCGCAGTCGTAATTAATTATTGATTGCGCTCTCGCCAGCTAAACGTCCAGAGAGCAACGCGCCATTTTGTGAGGGCTCAGTTAGGTAATCTCCTGCAAAAATTAGACCCGCATCTTCAATTATCCCGCGTCGTCGCGCTCCTGGGGGAATAATCGGAAGCGCGCTCTCAATATCCATTCGGGAGATTAGTTCCCCGTTGATGGATTCGCCATAGATTTTTTGCAGGTGGTTACGAACTTCTCGCTCTGAGCTTTCCTCAAGCGTTGTCACTGAAAGCAGCCCTCTGCCGTCTGGCGAGTAACTTGGCACAACAGCTGCAACATCAACTGCTGTCACAACTGGTCCTGAAGCTAGAGGTGCGACATGGAGCCGGTGTTGATGAGAAATCTGCGCTTCCAAGGTGAAATACCACGCAGTCGAACGAGCGAAGGTCACTTTAGGGATAGCGCTCGACAATCGCTGGGCATTTGCGTGATCCGTGGCCACAATAACTTTGCGCGCAGCGAATGTTGCATTGGTGGTCTTTACGTTGAATCCGCGACCACTTCGAGAAATCTCGAGCGCCCGCTCACCTGATTGGATTGATTTCACTCTATGACGAAGCTCCTGGACCAGCGCTTGCACTCCCCCGTCAGGCAACCCTGGAACGTGGCGAAATAACGTACGCAGCACGCGTTGCGCAAAACGCGCATCTACCTCTGATAAAGCTGTGAGGAATACCCCACGCAGGAATGGCTCGATGAGCTGCTCATAGGGCGCTCCAGTTGCTCCCAATCTTTGCAAAAACTGATCGGCGCTCTCTCCTTCGCGAACTTGCGCCAACAAAGCGCCTCTGAGTAATCCGAAAAACGGTTTTGGATTGTTGATGATTTTTGGTAGCGCGCGTGAAATGCTCCGCAATTCGCGCCGGGGATCTCCAAAAAAAGTAGTGCGACCCTCCATAACCGCTACCGCACCAGCTGAAATCGGATGAAAGTGAGTGCGAACATCTAACCTGCGCAATTCGCTATAACCAGGATTGATCACTTGAAAACCGCGATCAATGGTGAAACCGTTGATTATTTCCGTTGAGAGTCTCCCGCCAGCGCTCTCGTTCGCCTCGACGACATGTACCTGCTGACCACTCTCCTGGATGGTGAGAGCGGCTCGAATTCCAGCCAGACCCCCGCCAATTACCAGAATCATCGCAACGAAATCTCTCGAGCGATATCTATTAAGCGAGCCACTTCCAGGGCGTCCTTATGAGAAACCGGCATTGGAGCATCAGATGTGAGCGCTTTTTTAAC
>CAZLOJ010000012.1:0-9930 GCA_964561165.1 uncultured Bifidobacterium sp.
GGATCTACGCCGGTATCCAGGGCTTGGCGAAGAGTCACGAGCGCTTGCCCTAGCGAGCTCTCCAAGATTGCATCGGCAACGGCAAATGATGTGGTTTCAATTCGTCCGGCAAAGAGCGCATTTACATCTTTGGCTTCAATAGTTCCAGTTGTGTCGCTTAATAACTGATGGAGCGAACTGATCATCTCGCGCGCTTCGCTACCAGAAGCATCAACAAGGGCGCGCGCGGCATCGTTACTGATTTTTCTGCCACGATCTAGCGCTTCAGCTTTGACGAGCTCAATCTTCTCACCATCTTTTTTGATGGCATCGCAGGCAATGAGATTAATTTTAATTTTCTTCAGTTTATCTATGAAGGCTTTGCCTTTCACACCCCCAGGATGGATCAGAACGAGCGTGATGTCGGAGGGCTGATCTGCCAAGAATCGCAAGATCTCTCCCTGCGCCTCTTCGGGGATCTCTTGCAATTCTCGAACGACAATCAGTCGCTCTTCACCAAATAGCGATGGCGCTGTTGCATTAGAGAAATCACCTGGTTCGAAGTTCCCGCCATCAAAGGTGATCTTCTCTCTTGTTGGATTCTCGCGTTCGATTGCTCGAAGGGCGCGATCGGAGAGAACTTCTTCGCTACCAAAGAGCAGATAACTTTTCACGCACTCCCCTCCCCCATTTTTTCCACTCGCCTTCGCTCATGTGAAAACACCAACTATCACAGCGCCCAGGGCGAAACTGGCTGCGCTACAACGATGAGATTACCTGCTCGCCCCGCCAGTGCAAGGCTCCGCTTGGTATCGGTACGGTAAATCGTTCCAAATCGTCCATACAGTTCGAGCGCGCTCTGCGTGGGGTGTCCGTAGGGATTGCCGACACCCACGCTGATAAAGGTAGTTCGAGGTTGGAGTAGCTCGACTAAACGAGGATCTTGAAGGGCAGATCCATGGTGGGTGGCTTTCATCAGATCAATCGGTCTGCCATCCCAAATATCGCGATATCTAAAGTCCTTAAGTGCTCGCAATGCACGCGCTTGACCCTCTAGTTCAAGATCTCCGGCAGCAAAGAAGACCATTCCGCGCAGATTGCCAATTATCGAAATACTTGAATCATTGGGGCTCGAAAGCGCAGCAGCCGCAACGACTTGGATAACCAAAGAATCACTCGTAAATCTCGCATTAACGGACGGTGAGCTATGAGAAATTCCATTTAGCAATGCTGCTGAGTCAAGCGCCTCGACTGCCGGTTCTTTGGTCTGTGAAGTCCACACTAAATCAACTTTTCTTCCGCTGAGCGCTCCTGCAAGACCTGAGACGTGATCAGCATGAAAATGAGTGAGAATCAGCAGATCTATTCGGTGCACGCCTAAAAGCGTCAAACAGCGATCAATCGCATCTGGTTCAGGGCCAACATCAATCACAACCGCTCGATTATTGGAGGTGCGGACTATGAGCGCATCACCTTGGCCGACATCGCATTGGAAGAAGCTCCAATCTGTAGGAATCCACGAGCTCGAGAACGGTCTGAAAGTCAGTGCAATCTCGCACGTCAAGATCGCAACCACCAACCAAAGAACGATTCTTTTCAATCGTAAACGTTTTGATTTGATTATTAGCAAAATCGTGAGTATGAGCGCAATCACTGCTAAAGAACCAAGCCACGATTGTGGCCAGTGCAACGATGCAAATGGGAGCGCAGCAAATTCTCTGGCAACAAAAGTTATCCAGAGCGCAAAGGGCGTTATCATCCATCCAACGATTGTGGCCAATGGAATGCTCATCGGTGCGAGAATTATCAGCAGCAGACCGAGCGCCGTGATAACTGCTATCACTGGTGCCACCAAGAAATTTGCCATGATGGAGATGATGCTTAATTCTCCTGATAACAGCACGATAAACGGTAAACAGAAAATTGTGGCAGAACTTGGGATTGCCAATCCTTCCGCTAATAATCGTGGAACTCCATATGCGATTAACCTTCTTTCAATCACTGGAGCGAGAAAAAGCAAACCAGTCGTTGCGAAAACTGATAGCGCAAAACCTGCGTCTCGGACAAAAAATGGATTAACGAGTAGTAGGAGCGAAATAGCAGCAGCTAGGGCTGGTATTGGCGAACTGCGCACCCCTTGTGATCGAGCAAAAAGTAAGGTGCCAGTCATTACCGCTGCCCGTAACACCGAAGAGCTTGGTCGGACTAAAAAGATGAACAGAGTGAGCGAAATCGCGATACCCAACCAGAGGAAACTGGCGCGAATACGCAAGGCTCGACCAATAGCCAGTAAGAGCGCCGCAACGATTGCAAAGTTGGCGCCACTTACTGCCGTGAGGTGCGTCAATCCGCTTCGACGCATTGCATTGGTTAGTTCCTGATCTTGATTACTCCGATCACCGATCACTAATCCAGGAATCAAGGCGCGCGCGTCTGCTGGCAACATGTTTACTGAGTTCTTTATCTGGCTGCGGATCTCGCTGGTGCGCCGCCAGAGAGGCGTGGCCTTCTTTTTTATGATGACGCTACCGACTTGAGTGAGTGACCCAGCTAGAGTTGAGTAGCCATCGAAAACTCGAACGCGTCCCAAAATTTCAATCTCCGTGCTCGGGATGAGTTCAGCTAGCTCTGGACCACCAACAAGTAATAGCGAAGTTGATATTTTGGTGCCATCAATTTCACGTGTTTGCACCTCGACCATGTAACGATCCTGCTGTCGAAAATCACCTCTAATTTTTCCAACTACTTTTTTGACGTCAGAACTGAGTGCTACTTCTGCTCTAACAACTTGACCTGACCGGTTATCAACAAATTCCTTCTGCAAGCCGCTCTGATGCAGTGCGAGGACGAGCGCTCCTACGAAACATGCCCAGAGAAAAATTCCTATTGGCAATCGTTGCCCGAGGAGCGAGATGAGGAGGAGAAAACCAAGCACGATTAGTTCCGCCCTATCAAAGAAGAGCGACTGCAGAAAAGCACCCAACCAAATTCCTGCTGCAGGAATTAGTAGTCGAAAATCGAGTTTCACACTGTTACGAAGGTGCGCAGCTCACTGAACTTGGCTGGACCAATTCCAGCAACTTTCTGCAAATCTTCAACTGCGCCGAAATTCCCATGCTCATTCCGATAAGCAATGATCCGCTGTGCGAGAACTGGACCCACTCCAGGCAGTCCGTCTAGCTCACTTTCATTGGCGCGATTTACATTCAATCGCCCCTGCCCAACAATTCTGTTTGAGTTTTGGCCCGAGCGTCCTTGCTCGATTACGTCGACATTCGAGACGTAAATCTGTTCCCCATCTTCGATGAATCGAGCAAGATTGACCGATGAAGAGTCGCTGCCTTTCTGAACACCTCCAGCTGCTTTGATTGCATCACCTACCCGCGAACCTGCCGGCAACTGATACACGCCAGGGTTGATGACTTCACCTTGCACATCTACAACCAGCGACATTTCAACCGGCGCCGCAGCGCTCGCTTGTGGCACAGCGATTAGGACATCGCTCTGAGGTTTTGCTTGTCCATTAATTAATGCAAGTAACGCGATTCCCACAGTAATTGCGGCAAAGATCGCAAGTGCTCGTCTCTGTGTCGAAGTTAGCGAAAAAGTAGTTTCGCTAAGAATTGGAAATCGCTGTAGATAGTTTTGAAAGGAGCGATGGCGCGACTCTTGATTAATTCTTTCAAGAGCTTCTAGAGCATCTACCGAATATGGCGCTTGGGACGTTGCTGGTGGCATCGCGCCAGATTAGGAGAGTCATCACAGTGAGACTGGGGTATTCGTGGCTCCTGTGAATAGCCGCCGGGCTGGGGTTAAATTCTCGGAGCGATTACTACAGCAATAGCTCCGGGTCCAACATGAGTACCCACAACCGCGCCCACTTCGCTAATGGTTACCTGTCCCACACCCGAGAGGACTGCCTTTAAGTTCTCAGCGAATTGCAGTGCTAACTCAGGGGCGCCAAGATGATGTACTGCCACATCGACCGCTCGATTTTTGGTCGCCTCACGGGCCATCTCCTCTAAACGTTTGATTGCTCCTGCTTGAGTGCGCACCCGTTCTTGCGCTACAACATGGCCATCCTCAACTGTGAGTATTGGTTTGATAGCGAGAGCCGTTGCAAGTAGCGATGCGCCCTTACTGATTCGGCCACTACGCCGGAGATTTTCCAGCTTTGCAACGGAGAAGAAAATATTCGTTGCAGAAATCCTGCGCCGGGCCACCTCAACCACTTCACTTCCACTCATGCCATCATCTGCGGCGAGCGCGGCGGCAATCACACCGAACCCCATGGCCATTCCTACCGTTCGCGAATCAATGACATGAACGGGGATTGCACAGTTGACTGCACCAAGTCGCGCTGCCTCACTAGTGCCAGACATAGAAGAAGAAATATGGATGCTGACGATTTCCGATGCCCCGGATGCGGCTAACTTCTCGTAGAGCGCGGCAAACCGTTCTGGGCTGGGCCGCGAAGTAGTCGCGAGCTCTCCCCTGCGTAGCGCTTGAAGCACCTCAATCGCTTGTGGATCGGCTTCAGCATAAGTTTGACCATTCCATTGCACCTGAAGCGGCACTACGGAGATCGCCAACTTCTTCGCTAAATCCGGTGGGATATATGAAGTGGAATCCGTGACTATTGCGACTCGAGCCATAAGAGAATCTACAACTCACTCTTCAATAACTATGTTGACAAGTTTTGGCGCACGTGCAATTACTTTGAGAATCTTCTTGCCTGCAATGCCAGCGGATACAGAAGGATCTGCAAGTGCCAACTTCTCAAACTCACCATCAGTGATCTCTGGATCGATATCAATTCTCGTTTTGATCTTGCCATTTATTTGAACCACTGCAGTAACGCTTTCGGCCTTTACCAGCGCAGGATCGATCTCTGGCCATCCGGCAAGAGCAACAGTGGGTTTATGTCCTAACCGTTCCCACATCTCTTCCGCGGTAAATGGCGCAACGAGCGAGAGCATGATTGCAATCGCCTCTGCTGCCTCCCGGACCGCTGCATCTGCTGGACCACATCCAGAATCAATGGCCTTTCGAGTTGCGTTGACCAGCTCCATCATGCGCGCAACTGCGACATTGAATCGGAATGACTCAACTGCAAACGCGGCATCATGAAGCGCTTTGTGAGTTGCTCGCCGAAGGGTGATATCACCTGCGGTTCGATCAACTCCAGGAGCAGAGGTGACATCACCAGCAAGGCGCCATGCTCGCGACAAGAATTTCACTGATCCTGAAGGCGAAACATCGGCCCAGTCGACATCGTCCTCCGGAGGACCGGCAAAGACCATGGTTAAACGAATTGCATCAACGCCATGGTTGGCTAACTCATCGGAGAGACGAACAAGATTGCCTCGACTCTTACTCATCGCAGAGCCATCCATCACAACCATGCCCTGGTTAAGTAGTCGCGTGAAAGGTTCTGTGAAATCGAGTAATTTCATATCGTAGAGAGCCTTTGTAAAGAATCGGCTGTACAGCAAATGCAAGATTGCGTGGGTTACGCCGCCAACGTATTGGTCGACAGGAAGCCAAGTCTTTACATCCTCACTATTGAATGCACGTTCTGATTCATTCGGACTCGCATAGCGCAAGAAGTACCAAGAAGAGTCAACAAAAGTATCCATCGTGTCAGCATCACGTTGGGCAGGGCCGCTGCATTGTGGGCAGTTGACGTTGATCCATTCACTTGCCGCGCCAAGTGGCGATTTACCCTTTGGCGAAAGATCTAGTGAGCCCGCAGGGGGAAGCTTGACTGGTAATTGACTCTCTGGGACTGGAACTTCGCCGCATTTTTCACAGTGCACGATTGGAATAGGCGTGCCCCAATAACGTTGTCGTGAGATGAGCCAATCGCGAAGTCGATAGTTACGTGCAGCCTTGCCAAGGCCATCACTCTCGAGTTGAGCAATGATCTTTGCGATTGCCGCATCTTTGGCAAGTCCGTTGAGCGAACCTGAATTAATCAGTGCACCATCGCCACCAGTTGCTACGCCTGTCACGACAGGATCTTCTTCGCCCGTCTCAACCACTACTCGAACGGGTAGGTTCATTGCGCGTGCAAAATCCAAATCTCGTTGATCATGTGCTGGAACAGCCATGATGGCGCCAGTTCCATAATCAGCTAGCACGTAATCACTCGCCCAAATCGGCAACTTTTCGCCATTGACGGGATTTATTGCGTAACGCTCTAAGAAGACACCTGTTTTTGGGCGATCAGTTGCCAAGCGATCGATATCACTGGCTGCCTTCACGCTGTCGAGGTAATCACGAAATTGTTGGGCAACAGTAGGTGTGCTACCTACGGCAAGCTCTTCTGCGATTGCAGAGTCAGCGGCTACAACGAAGAATGTTGCGCCGTACAAAGTATCAGGGCGCGTGGTGTAAATAGTGACAGGTTCAGTTCGCCCTTCGATGACAAATTGCACGTTCGCACCGCTGGATCGACCAATCCAATTCCGTTGCATGGTGAGGACCTTCTCGGGCCATTTACCTTCGAGCTGCTCCATGTCATCAAGTAGGCGATCGGCATAATCAGTAATCTTGAAGTACCACTGATTTAACTTCTTCTTTGTTACTTGGGTGTCACAACGTTCACAGAGACCGGCGACTACTTGTTCATTCGCAAGAACGGTTTGGCAACTCGGGCACCAATTGACTGCTGAATCTTTTCGATACGCCAATCCATTTTCATACAACTTAAGGAATATCCATTGGTTCCATTTGTAATACTCAGGATCGCAAGTGTTGAATGTTCGATCCCAATCGAAGGAACATGCATAACGGCGCATGGAAGCTTTTTGCACTGCAATGTTCTCGTAGGTCCATACGGCCGGGTCGATATTCCGCTTGATCGCGGCATTCTCTGCTGGTAATCCAAATGCATCCCACCCAATCGGGTGCATCACGTTAAATCCACGTTGTACCCAGTAACGTGCGATGACATCACCTAAGGCATAAGCCTCGGCATGTCCCATGTGCAAATCTCCAGAGGGGTAAGGGAACATATCCAAGACATATTTCTTGGGGCGGTTGTCATCTGCGCGCCCTGAGCGGAACGGAGCGAGCTCATCCCAAATCGGCAGCCATTTCTCTTGGGCGCCTTGGATGTCGTAGGTATCTCGTTCCTGCATGATGCTAAGGGTACCGGTTCACACCCGTGGAACTAACTCCACTGAACTCCGGTGAGGTCGCAACTAATCTCCCAGAGTTTTGCAGCGAGGTTTTGATCGTAGGCTGCGCCACTTGCGCGCGTGAATTTCGGATATCCCCGCATCTCCAAGAATCCATCTGGACCTAGATAGCTTCCACCAGGAATCCCCGGGAAAGTTGCGGCGCAAAGAATTGGGAGTGCGCCTTGTTTTGCACTTTGCGCGAAGACCGTATTCACCACACTAGTGCCACGTTCCACCAATGGTTGATTCTTCATTTGTGGAGCAACTGCCTGCAAATTTGTCGATGACCAACCAGGATGTGCTGCAGTTGCAATAATTTCTTTCTTCCCTGGCAACTGACTATGTTGCGAGCGGCGATGTAATTCCAGTGTGAAAAGTAAGTTAGCTAATTTGCTCCGACCATATGCGCTCCACGGGTTGTATTCACCACGTCCAAAGCATTGATCGATTATTAACTCTGGCTTGAATGAGCCCATCCGATGCGCCATGCTCGACACGCTCACTACTCGCGCACCTGCGGCAAGGGCAGGGAACACTTCTCCCGTGAACGCAAAGTGGCCAAGGTGATTGGTGCCCATCTGAAGTTCGAAGCCATCATCAGTGTGGCGTAATGGAGTAGCCATCACGCCTGCATTGAGTACGAGAGCATCAATTTGTTTCGTTACCGAGGCTGCCGCCCGTTTGATATTGGCTAAGTTTGTGAGATTTAGATCGAGGACTTGGACATTTCCTGCTGCGCCAACCGTTAACTGCGGAAGGAGTGCAGAGGTTTTTTCGATATTTCGCACCGCAAGCGTTACATCAGCTCCCGCGTTGATCGCAGCGCGCGCTACTTCAAGCCCTAGTCCGCTACTCGCTCCAGTAATAAGAAAGTGCTTTCCAGTAAGTGAATCTGGCTTATTCCAATGTTTGGGAATACTCGGAAGCGCTGCCACGTGGAGCTGAGGGGACTTGAACCCCTGACCCCCTGCATGCCATGCAGGTGCGCTACCAGCTGCGCCACAGCCCCGAAACATGAGAACTCTAGATGAAAAGAAAAGTTGCTGCTACTCGCCCACGTTCTGCCTACTGGGAAGATTCCTGACCAAGGATTGGCTCGGGAAGCACCCCGGAGTTATGTTCGATCAGTCGCCACCTCGAATTACGTTCTTCAACGATTGACCATGAAGCATTTGCAAGGCCGCCAATTGCGACCCAATCACTAATTGCTAAACCTAAAAGTGCACCAATCGCGCCGCGTGCGGCGCCACCATGGGTCACAACTAGGAGCGTTTGTCCTGGCTGGCAATCAGCGAGTCCCTCTTCAATTCCGCTCATCATTCGTTTCACTACATCGCTTCGACGCTCTCCATCTCCACCTGCTGGAATGTCATCGCCATCGAACCAGCGAGCAAGATTTTCGCCATCACTTGCCGCGATATCAGGCCCGGTGCGACCCTCCCAACTCCCACAATGCGTCTCGCGCAACCGAGGATCTGAGACCACGCGTAACTTTTTCACCGAGGCCACCGCAGCTGCAGTGTCGTGCGCGCGCTGTAAATCGCTCGAGATAATGTGATTGATATCTTGCGTTCCAAGAATTGATGCCGCACGTGCAACTTGGCCACGACCCGTGGCATTGAGTGGGATATCAGTGTGGCCTTGGAATCTATTCTCGACATTCCAATCTGTCTGGCCATGTCGCATGATGATCAAGCGCTTACTCATAAAATTCCAACTTGAACGTTTAACTTTGGGCAATCGCCCCACAGTCGCTCAAGCGCATAATAACTTCGCACCTCAGGATGCTGGATATGAATTACTAAATCACCGTAATCAAGGAGAATCCATTGCGAACTTCCACCCATCCCTTCACGACGGATTGGTCGCTCTCCAGCTTTTTGTAATTCTCGTTGTATCTCATCCGAGATTGCCTCTAACTGCGGATCGTTAGCACCGGTAATTATGAGAAACACATCAGACAAGATCCCTTGATTGGAAAGATCCAGAGCCACGATATCTTTCGCCAATTTCTCTTCAGCTGCAGCGACGGCAAGCTTTGTGAGCGAAATGGTCTCTGCTTTAAGCGCCATAAATCCGCTCCACTTCATCGGCAATTACTTTTGGTACAAACTTAGCGAGGTCAGCACCGCTCTTTGCTGCGCGCCGTATCTCGGTAGACGATATGTCGAACATCTCCGACTCAATGACGCGCACGTGCGCTCCGGCTACATCGGATAACTTCTCCCCCGGACGTATGGCAACAACAAGATCAATCGATTGAAGAAGTTCTTCGTAGTCACGCCAGGTGGTAATCCCATTAAAGGCATCGCTACCAAGTAGTAGTACGAAATCTTCTGTCGGAGACTCTTGCTGATACTCCCGAACTGTGTCAATTGTGTATGTCGGACCAGAGCGTTCAATTTCTCGAGTAGAGAGGCTAAATCGCGGATTTGATGATATTGCTCTCGAAACTAACGACGCTCGCTCGATTGCGCTTGCTGTGAGCGTGCTCCCCTTTTGCCACGGTTCGCCTGCTGGCAAGAAAACAACTTTGGCTGCACATTGCTGCGCTAGAACTTCTTCAGCTGCGCGAATGTGACCGTTGTGAATAGGGTCGAATGTTCCACCAAATAAGGCGGTTGGAAGAGCTGGAGAGAGAATTAGTGATCCTTATCGATTCGCAACGTTAAATAGAGCAGCAGACTCAGGATTGCGAAGGCGACTACGCCAAAGAAAACCGGAGGGGCCGGCAGTTCTCGCGCTTCAGAGAGGATCAACATGG
>CAZLOJ010000012.1:10030-30184 GCA_964561165.1 uncultured Bifidobacterium sp.
AGAGGATCAACATGGACTCATCCTATTCTATTTCTATTCCGTTCTAATCCGTTCTGCCCAGCAGTTTAACGAATGCTGCTTCATCTAGCACCGTGACACCAAGCTCTATCGCCTTGTCGTACTTGGAGCCTGGGCTATCTCCAACGACTACGTAGCTGGTCTTCTTCGACACAGAGCTCGCGGATTTACCACCTCGACTGGTGATCGCCTCGTCTGCTGCTTCACGTGTAAATCCAGAGAGCGTTCCCGTGAGAACGAAGGTAAGTCCTGCAAAGCGCTGATCAGCGGATGCTGCCTTCTGCTCTTCGACCATCACCACGCCAGCGCGCTTCCATTGCGCAACAATCTGGGCATGCCATGGAATCTCAAACCACTCCACAATCGCGTTGGCAATCGTTGGCCCGATCCCATCAACGGCAGATAACTCCTCTACATCGGCAGCTGCGATTGCCGGAATGCTCCCGAAAGCGCGGACCAATGCTTGCGCTGCAGTAGGTCCAACATGACGAATGGACAATGAGACCAAAATTCGCCACAAAGGTCGGGTCTTCGCTCGCTCAAGTGCATCGATGAAACGAGTGGCAATGGCACTTGCACTGCCATCTTTTTTCTTAAAGAAATCAGATTTCATCAAATCATTCAACGTTATGTTGAAGAGATCGCCTTCATCTCCAACAATTTCATCTTCAAGGAGCGCCTGGGCTGCCTCGATGCCAAGTACATCAATATCGAGCGCTGAGCGTGAACCAATGTAATAAAGGCGCTCTCGCAATTGTGCTGGACAGCTCTGCGCATTGGGACATCTGATATCTACATCGCCTTCACTTATGGCTCGGAGCGTCGTTCCGCAGTCGGGACACTTCTTGGGCATGACAAACGCTCGCTCAGCTCCGGTTCGTTTTGATTTGACGGGGCCAAGTACCTCTGGAATCACATCACCAGCTTTTCGAATCACCACATAATCACCGATCAGAATTCCTTTGCGTTCGACCTCTTCTTGATTATGTAAGGTGGCATTGGTGATCGTGGAGCCGGCAACTTTGACCGGTTCCATGTGTGCAAAAGGAGTTACGCGACCAGTTCGTCCAACGCTCACCTTTATATCAAGTAGGCGCGTTACTACTTCCTCCGGTGGAAACTTGACTGCAATTGCCCACCGTGGTGCACGTGAGGTAGCGCCAAGCTGTAGCTGCTTTGCAAACTCGTTTACCTTAACCACAACCCCATCAATCTCATGATCTAACTGGTGGCGCTCTGATTGATACTTATCTATATAAGCAAGCACGTCTTTCAAGTCGGCGAAAGTTGCAACCCGGGAGCTAACCGGCAGACCCCACTGTGCGAGCGCCTCATACACGTCAGATTGTGAAGCGAAATCGGCTCCTTCGATTGCACCCACACCATGGACAAGTAATCGTAGCGGCCGACTTGCCGAGACTTTTGGGTCTTTCTGTCGTAGCGATCCCGCAGCCGCATTTCGCGGATTCGCAAAAGGAACTTTTCCGCTCTCTGCGATCGCAGAATTTAATTCATTAAACTCTGCCAGCGGAAAATACACTTCGCCACGAATCTCAATCACGCGCGGTGGAACCTTTGCTTGTAATTGGTGCGGAACTCCTTTGATGGTCTTCACGTTGAGTGTGACATCTTCACCAGTCTTACCATTTCCGCGAGTTAGCGCCTTTGTTAACTTTCCATCTTCATACAGCAGATTGATTGCAAGTCCATCGATTTTCAATTCACATAACCAGGTTGGCGCCTCCACGTCTTTTAGCACTCGCTCGCTCCAGGCGTGGAATTCATTCGTATCGAATACGTTATCAAGGCTCATCATCGCTTTGAGGTGATTACTTTGAGCAAAGGTGGTCTCTACCCCACCGCCAACTTCGAGCGTTGGAGAGTGTGGATCTCGAAGCTCTGGATTAGCTTCTTCAAGTTCAACTAGCTCGCGCCATAACTTATCGAATTCAGAATCTGAGATGACTGGCTTATCTAAAACGTAGTAATAGAACTGATGCTCTCTGATTTGCTCACTTAACGCAGACATGCGCTGGCGAATCTGGCTCACTATTGCGTCCATTCAATGGTCACAGAACCAACGGCGCGCTCACCCTCATAAATCACAAGCGCCTGCCCCGGTGCCAAACCATAAAGCGGTGCATCCAAAGTCGCTGCCAATCTCTTGCCATCCCAGCGGTAGGTGCATGGTAAAGGTTTGCCATGTGCTCGAACTTGCGCCAATCCACGATGTTCACCGAGCACAGGGATCGGCCCGCACCATTTAACCTCGTTCACATCGCCACCAGAAATTTCAGTGATTGCTAACTCTTCACGTGAACCTACGACAACACGATTGTTGATTGGCTCAACTCGTAATACGTATCGCGCCTGACCATCCTCTGCAGGAATCGTCAAACCTAGACCACGTCGCTGACCTACGGTGTAGGTGTACGCCCCTTTATGGCTGCCAAGGACTGCGCCTTCCTCGTCGACAATCTCGCCAACTTCACTTCCTAATCGTTCACGTAACCAACCAGCGTTATCCCCTGATGGGACGAAGCAGATGTCGTGGCTATCAGGTTTTTGCGCTAACGAAAAGCCTCGAGCTTCTGCCTCCTTGCGCACATCACTTTTAACTGTGTCTCCCAATGGAAAGAGCGCACCAGAGAGCTGCTCTTGAGTGAGTACAGCAAGGACATACGACTGATCTTTACCTTCGTCATCTGCGCGATAAAGCAATGGGCCGTTCTCGCTCGGAAATAACTTCGCATAATGGCCAGTTGCCACCGCGTCGTACCCCATCGCTCGAGCACGTTTGAGCACTGCCTCGAACTTGATCTTCTCGTTACAACGCAAGCATGGGTTTGGCGTTTTTCCAGAAGAGTATTCCGAGAGAAAGTTTGAGACCACTCCTTCATGAAATTCCTCTGCCATATCCCAAATATAAAAAGGGATTCCTATGATGTCTGCCGCGCGGCGTGCATCGTGCGAATCCTCAATCGTGCAACATCCGCGCGCGCCCGAGCGATACTTCTGCGGGTTAGATGAAAGCGCTAAATGCACACCAATGACTTCATGTCCAGCATCGACTACTCGCGCAGCCGCTACCGCAGAATCAACTCCGCCTGACATGGCCGCGATAACTTTCATCGCACACCCGCAGCCCGTGCCCTGGTAACTACCTCATTGATTACCGAAATAGCCCTATCAATCTCTGCTTCAGTAGTGGTTGTTCCGATCGAGAAGCGAATCGATGATCGCGCAACTTTTGGTGCCATACCCATGGCAATCAATACATGGCTGGGTTGAGCTATTCCTGCGCTGCACGCTGAACCCGTGGAACATTGCACCCCTTGTGCATCGAGCAATAACAAGAGCGCATCTCCCTCTGCTCCCGCAAAGGTGAAGTGCGCGATACCAGGGAGCGTGCTCGCTCCACCATTGAGGCGAACATCTGCAACAGCAGTGGTTACGCCTTGGATCAAACGTTCACGTAGCGCCTTAATGCGATCTGCATTTGCGAGCAATCGTTGGTGCGATAATTCTGCTGCAGTCGCAAAGGCTGCAATCGCTGGGGTGTGCAACGTGCCGCTACGCACATCGCGTTCTTGACCACCGCCATGAAGTAATGGAGTTAACTCAAGTTCCTTCTTTGCAACGAGCGCCGCTACGCCGAGTGGTCCACCAATTTTATGACCACTGATGGTCATTGCACTTACACCAAGTTTGGCGAAATCCAATGGCACTTTTCCGAAACTTTGTACAGCATCAGAGTGAATGGGAATCTTGTACTCGCGAGATATCGCAGCAATCTCCTCAACCGGCTGGAGCGCGCCTACCTCATTGTTGGAATGCATTACCGTGACAAATGAGATCTCGTTTTGGTGCTCGCTTAGCAATTGCGCAACGCTCTCCACTTTGGTTCTACCATTGCTATCAACATCTGCTAAGTGGAGTGTGACGTTATGTTCGCGCTCTAACCATTCCAACGGATCAAGAATCGCATGATGCTCTACTGGTGACGATAGGATTGCGCGCTTGGTTGCTCCCGCATTCCAGAACATTCCTTTGACGGCAAGGTTATTTGCTTCAGTTCCAGAGGCGGTAAAGATGATTTCCTGCGGTTTAGCTCCCACTGCAGCAGCTAATTTCTCACGAGACTCTTCAACAACTCGTCGCGCACGTCGACCGGCGCCATGCAGGCTCGAAGCATTCCCCACATTCGCAGCTTCGCGGTACATGACTTCAAGGGCCTCCGGCAACATCGCTGTTGTCGCGGCGTTATCGAGATAGGCCACTTGAGAACTCACCCCGTAATTCTAGGGCGCATAGTGAAATCAGCCTTTTCTCGCCTTTATTCCCGCCGTGGCTTGTGGTGCCACCGCAAAGAGATCGCCCACGACGCCGAAATCAGCGATATCGAAGATTGGAGCTTCTGGGTCTTTATTCACGACAACTATGGTCTTACTCGTTTGCATACCAGCGCGGTGTTGAATCGCGCCTGAGATTCCGCACGCAACATAGAGCGCTGGACTAACTGTCTTTCCTGTTTGACCCACCTGATGTGAATGTGGGTACCACCCAGCATCAGTAGCAGCACGCGATGCACCAACAGCCGCACCTAACGCATCTGCCAATTCTTCGATTGGTGCGAAATTTCCATCCGTGCCACGTCCACCAGAGACGATGATGTTCGCCTCCGAAAGTTCCGGACGTGCACCCCGAACTGCAGGTTCGCGCGAGGTGATCTTTGCTGTGATGGTCACAGCAACTGCTACCTTCTCAATTGCGGCGCTACCTGGCGCTTCAACGGGCTCAATGGCATTTGGGCGAATCGTGATGACGGGAATTCCTCGCGAGACGTGCGCATGCACAAGCGTTGAGCCACCAAAGACTGATTGCGTGCTCACTAGTTCAGGAGTTAACGCAATCGCATCGGTAATGATGCCGGATTCAAGGCGCACTGCTAATCGACCAGC
This sequence comes from uncultured Bifidobacterium sp., assembly GCA_964561165.1. Taxonomy (GTDB): domain Bacteria; phylum Actinomycetota; class Actinomycetes; order Nanopelagicales; family Nanopelagicaceae; genus IMCC26077. The sequence continues at coordinate 15,010 of CAZLOJ010000012.1, forward strand.
AATCTCTTTCCCGCGTGCGGTGGATGGCAAAAGAATCGCACGCGCACCTTTTGATTGACCTAGATCAGCGAGGGAAACAGCAATCGCAGAACTTGGGTGATTATTGATCTCCCCTGACTCCAAGAGCGTAATTGAGCTCGCGCCAAATTTATTAAGTACGGTAATAGCAGCATCAAGGTCACTTGAAGTACCTGCAATTACTGCATGAGCTTGGCCAATGGAACGCGCGAGAGTCAATAACTCTGAAGCAGTCTTCGCAACCGCGCCATTAGTGTGATCAACAAATACGAAAATTTGACTCATCAGATCAACCTCTTTTCTGCAAGGAACTCAACTAAAGCGCTGCCTGCGCTGCCTTCATCGATAACTTTTATTCCTGCTCCGCGAGCTGGGGCGAGAGCAAAATCATTCACTTCGCTCCATGCGCCACTGGCACCCACTTCATTGGCAGCAATTCCGAGATCGGCAAGGCTTAACTGAGTGATGGGCTTCTTCTTTGCCGCCATGATTCCTTTGAACGATGGATAACGTGGTTCATTAATCTTTTCGATCACCGTGACGATAGCTGGCAACGGAGCTTCCATAGATTCAACGCCCTCGTCCGTCATGCGCTTAGTAGTGACTTTGCCCGAGTTAACATCAATCTGCACTTCGCCTGCAAAAGAGAGATGTGGCAATTCGAGTCGCTCAGATAACATCGATGGAATCACGCTCATTCGCGCATCGGTGGATTCCGTTCCAGTGAGAATTAAATCTGGTTGCTCTTTTTTAATTGCTTCAGCCAGAACTCGAGAGGTGCTTAATGCATCGGATCCGGCGAGCGCGCCATCATGAATATGAAGCGCTGCATCAGCGCCCATTGATAATCCTTTACGGAGCGCTTCTTGCGCTCGTTCAGGCCCCATGGAAAGTAGCGTGATGGTGTGCCCTGCTTCAGCGCCACCGTTTGCTTCAACGATGCGCAGCGCCTCTTCCACGGCGTACTCATCAAGATCATTGAGTACCGCATCGGCGCTCTCCCGATCGAGCACTTTGGCAGGCGAGAGTTTCTTCTCCGCCCATGAATCAGGCACTTGCTTTACACAGACAAGAATCTTCACGAATCTCTCCCAGCGCTGACATTTTGGAGAACCGAGGCGATGCAGCTTCGGAGCTCGATGGCTATCGATGGCTATGTTACCGAGCAGTAACTGAAAAAACCCAACGAATTACTCCGTAGTAACCGATTTCACCCTTTACCCTGAACCAATGCTCGCACTGGTAGCTCCCGGGCAGGGGGCGCAAACCCCTGGGTTTCTCTATCCCTGGCTTGAACTTCCACGAGCAAAAGATCTCCTCACCTGGTGGGGCGCGGTCGCAGGTGTAGATCTACTCCATCTTGGTACTAGTGCCGATGGTGCGGAAATCAAGGCGACCGAGAATGCCCAACCCCTTCTCGTATCTGCAGGATTGCTGGGCGCTCTTTCGCTATTCCCCCATCCATCTGATGCATTCGGAAAAGTCGGCGTTGTCGCCGGACATTCAGTTGGCGAGTTCACCGCGGCGGCAGGTGCGCGTGCGATTACTGCGGAGTCGGCAATGGTCTTGGTGCGGGAGCGTGGTTTAGCTATGGCGCAGGCAGCAACCCGCGTTAACAGTGGAATGTCAGCGCTCTTAGGCGGCGAGCGCGAGGTCGTTATCGACGCTATTAATAAGCACCACTTAATTGCGGCGAATGAAAATGGTGCCGGACAAATCGTCGCTGCTGGGTTACTCGAAAATTTACAGGCGCTGGAAGCCAGCCCGCCTGAAGGGGTTCGGGTTCGACCACTGGCGGTAGCAGGTGCATTTCATACCTCTTATATGGAGAGCGCCCACGCACGTCTTGCCCAATTGGCGCGCTCAGTCACCGTGCGGGATCCGCGGACCAAGGTCCTCTCCAACGCAGATGGTGCGGTAGTCCATTCAGGGCGCGAGATTCTCGATCGCATGGTTTCGCAAATCTCTCAACCCGTGCGCTGGGATTTATGTATGAAGACTATGAGCGAATTAGGAGTTACTGCCGTAATCGAAGTTCCACCTGCCGGCACATTAGTAGGACTCATCAAGCGAGCGTTACCTGGAGTGGAAACGCTGGCGCTCAAGACTCCAGAAGATATTCCTGCTGCGATGGATCTCATCGCAAGACATGGATTCCCTAGTGAGCTCAGTGATAATCCAACATGGCGAATGATTGTTGCGCCTTTCTCGGGGAAATTCACGCATACCGATATTCAAGTCGGAGATGAAGTCGGTGCTGGACGAGTCATTGGAAAAGTTTCCAATCGACAAGAGAGCGTTGATCTACTCTCAGATCACGGCGGCATCGTGATCGAATTCATGGTTGAAGATGGCGATCCAGTTGCGCCTGGCCAGCCAATTGCTCGATTACACCCACACGGGCAAGGAGCACATTGATGGTCGCAATCCAATCTCCTTCAATGCAGCGACACTCAAAAATCATGAGCGTTGGCGTTTACCGACCTCGGCGCAGCGTTCCCAATAGCGAAATCATCGCTGCGATTGATTCGAGTGATGAATGGATTAAAGAGCGGAGTGGAATTCACGCACGGCGCATCGCCAGCGAAGATGAGAGCGTTGTGAGCATGTCCGTCGCTGCTGCTAAAAGCGCCCTTGAACGAGCTGGCATATCGGCGGAGCAACTCGGTGCGGTCATCTGCGCCACTGTCACGTACCCATTCCAAACCCCAAGTGCAGCAACAGATATCGCGCTGCAATTAGGGGCGCCAAAAGTGCCTGCTTTTGATATCTCGGCAGCATGTGCGGGTTTTTGTTATGGCGTAGGAATTGCAAGCGATCTTGTGCGCGCTGGAACCGCCGAATATGTGCTGCTCGTCGGAGTAGAAAAACTTTCTGACTTTACTGACCCTACAGATCGAGGAACCGCTTTTATCTTCGCGGATGGCGCTGGTGCCGTAATAATCGGTCCTTCGGATACTCCTGGGATTGGCCCGATGATCTGGGGATCTGATGCCACTGCGCGCGAAGCAATCATGATGGAACCATCGTGGGTTGATCTTCGCGATCCCGATTCAATTGGTTGGCCAGATATCAAAATGCAGGGCCAGGCTGTCTTTCGCTGGGCGGTTTACCAAATGGCACCTGTTGCGCTCGAGGCTCTCGAAGCAGCTGGAATCAGCGCTGACCAACTAGATGCATTCATCCCGCATCAAGCCAATGAACGGATAATCGATGCCATGGCAAAGGCGATGAATCTGCCAGAGCGCGTTGCAATTGCGCGAGATATTCGCAACTCTGGTAACACCTCTGCCGCGTCGATTCCGCTGGCGATGGATGCGCTCTATCAAGAAGGTGCGATTAAAAGTGGGGATACTGCGCTACTTATTGGTTTCGGTGCGGGTCTTGTCTATGCCGCACAAGTTGTTCAACTACCGTAGTTCCACGAGAGAAAACAGAAGAAGGGAAAGCAGAAATGGCACTAACCGAGAATGAGGTACTCGCAGGAATTCGCGAGATTGTAGAAGAGGTCGCTGGAGTCGCGCCAAGCGAAATAGAAATGGGAAAGAGCTTCACCGATGATCTGGATGTTGATTCATTAAGTATGGTCGAAGTTGTCGTTGCCGCTGAAGAGCGTTTTGGGATCAAGATTCCAGATGACGAAGTAACCAAGATGGCTACCGTTGGCGATGCCGTCAATTTCATCGTCAGCGCTGCATCGTAAGTAACGCAATGTCAGAACGTCGGGTCGTCATCACAGGTTTAGGGGCGCTCTCTCCATTAGGGCATGATGTCGCTTCTACGTGGAGCGCGCTCTTGCAAGGTAAGAGTGGTGTGCGCCATTTGCCTGCCGATTGGCCAGCTGACATTCCAGCAAAGATTGCTGCTCCGGTTGCCACTGAACCAAGTGAGTTGATGGATCGTGTAGAGATGCGCAAGCTCGATCGCTCCGAACAATTTGCGCTCATCGCTTCTCGCGAAGCGTGGCGCGATGCAGGCGCACCAGAAGTTGTTAACGAACGCCTCGGAGTTGTCATCGCATCTGGTATCGGCGGCGTTCTTACATTATTAGGCGCCTACGATGTCCTAAAAGAAAAGGGTGCGCGTCTAGTCTCACCGCACACCGTTCCCATGTTGATGCCAAATGGACCAGCTGCGTATGTGGGAATCGAGTTGGGCGCTCGTGCGGGAGTGCATACTCCAGTAAGCGCCTGTGCTTCAGGGGCTGAAGCAGTTGGGTATGCCTTCGAAATGATTCGCAATGGCCGAGCCGATGTCGTGGTCGCTGGCGGTACTGAAGCAGCTATTCACCCACTGCCGATGGCTGGCTTTGCAAATATGAAAGCGCTCTCCACTCGCAATGAAGATCCTGAGCGAGCATCACGCCCATACGATCAAGATCGCGATGGATTCGTCCTTGGCGAAGGAGCTGGCATATTGGTTCTCGAACTTCTCGAACATGCGCAGTCACGTAACGCGCGGATTTACGGTGAAATAGTCGGGCAAGGGTTGTCCTCCGATGGATTCCATATCGCAGCGCCAGATCCTGAAGGAACCGGTGCAACTCGGGCTATCAAAGAAGCGATTGCCTCTTCGGGTCTCTCCCCCGCGACCATCGTCCACCTCAACGCGCATGCGACCTCGACTCCGGCGGGAGATGTTGCAGAGGCTGGAGCAATTGCGCAGGCCCTCGGATCTGATGCAGCACATGTAGCTATCTCTGCAACGAAATCCATGACTGGGCATCTTCTTGGTGGCGCAGGAGCGCTTGAATCAATTTTCGCAGTTCTTGCACTTCACCATCGATTAGCGCCACCAACAATCAACATTGAGAATCTCGACGAAAAAATCACGCTCGATATTGTTCGTGATGAACCACGCCCATTACCGAGCGGAAAGATCTCAGCGCTCAATAACTCCTTTGGTTTTGGTGGACATAACGTGGCTTTGCTCTTCTCTTCTTTTGACGGTAAGTAGGTACTAGTGACCGAACAAGCACAAGTAGATGTGCGCGATCCGCAACTTCGCATCGAGCGGATTCTTGATTCTGGAACTTTTGCCGCGCTAACTGAACGTGATGATTCGGGAATGCTCGCTGCGTACGGCACCGTATCGGGAACTCGCGTCACAGTCTTTGCAACAGATGCCACAATTCAAGGTGGTGCGATGGGCGAGGGTGGTGCGCACGTAATTCTTGCTGCTTACGCAGATGCCATGAAACATAAGAATCCAATTGTTGGCATCTGGCACTCTGGCGGTGCGCGCTTACGTGAGGGCGTGAAATCACTCCATGCATTTGGTTTAGTGTTCAATGCGATTACTCAAGCCAGTGGCAAGATTCCGCAATTCTCTTTGGTGCTTGGCCCAGCAGCGGGCGGCGGTGCATATGGCCCAGCCCTCACCGACGTCATCGTGCTCGCGCCGGAAGGTCGAATATTTGTCACTGGACCTGATGTCGTCCGAAGCGTTACTGGTGAGTCTGTGGATATGGCACGACTAGGTGGACCAGAGCCACATGGTCGCCGCAGTGGCGTCGTTCATATCGTCGCTGAGAGCGAAGAAGATTCCTTCGCTTCGATTCAACGACTAGTACGTCTACTGGGAAATCAGGGCGCGTTAGATGCAAATACCTCCGATATCGATCTGGCGACGTATCTTCCTGAATCCAATAAGCGTGCATATGACGTGCATCCACTGATCACAGGATTGCTCGATGGCGATTCTGACTTGCAAGAGCTCCATCCAAAATGGGCGCCAAATATCGTTACTACATTGGGAAGGCTCGGCGGCAGAACCGTTGGTGTCGTTGCGAATAATCCCCTGCGGCTAGGTGGATGCCTCGACTCATCTTCCGCCGAGAAAGCAGCGCGCTTTGTCAGAATGTGTGATGCCTTTGGCGTGCCACTTGTCGTTGTCGTGGATGTACCGGGTTACCTGCCGGGTGTAGGTCAAGAGTGGGATGGTGTGGTTCGTCGTGGTGCCAAACTCCTGCACGCCTTTAGCGAAGCAGTCGTTCCTCGCGTCACGCTGATTACGCGCAAGGCATATGGTGGTGCGTATATAGCCATGAACTCGCGCTCGCTTGGAGCGACACAGGTTTTTGCGTGGCCCACTGCAGAGGTTGCTGTCATGGGAGCGGTTGCTGCAGTGCGCGTGCTCCATCGAAGAATTCTTGCCGATCTTCCTGATGATCAACGTGCAGCGATGGAATTAGAGCTCGCCGCTGAGCACGAGAAAATTTCCGGGGGCGTTGCTCGAGCGATTGAAATTGGAGTAGTTGATGAAATTATCGAACCGACACACTCGCGAAGTGCAATCGCGAAAGCTCTTTTAGCGGCTCCAAATCATCGTGGGGACCATAGCAATATCCCGCTCTAAAATGTGATTGTTTGCAGTACCCGAGAAATATCAGTCACCCCGCAACATTGAGCCAACGCATTCCCTCTTGTCCAATTCGAAAGCGCTGTAACTCTTCCTCCCATGGCGTTCCCAGCGCATCCTCGAGCGCGCTCTCCACATCTCGTCCTTGGCGAAGTGCAGCATCGAGCACTGCACGTACTCGATGCTCAGATAAGTAGATATCGCCACTACCGCCAACTGAACCATGAAATAACCCAAGCGAAGGGGTTGCTAAGTAGCGCGATCCATCGCATCCTCGACTTGGCTCTTCACTGATATCAAAACGAAGGTAATGCCATCCAGCGAGCGCGCGGGCAAGTGTGCCTGCGATCCCTGGTTCACCGGTGAAGCGCAATCGACATTGGCCACTTCCGGGGACCAGTGGCTGGTTACTCCACTGCAGCGAGATTTCGCTATTGAGGGCTTGCGAAATGGACCATTGAATATGGGAATGGAGCGAGTTTGGCGCAGAGAAAATCTCTAGCCATCCGCTCACTCTGGCAGCAGGCTTCACGCCAGACGTATTCATTACAGACCTCCGAGCAGGTGCACTTTGATGTGACCTTCCCCAGCCCATCAAGCGCGCTCCCGCATAGAGGTGATGCAGGTTATGCGAAGTCTTACAGGGCAAAAATCTACTTCACCAAGGGGAATCTTGGCTACTGGTCGGTATTTTTTGCGATTTCATCAGCTGCCATGCGGGGCGGTACGCTTCTCCCAGTCCGATTCTTTGCAGGGCCCGTTTCGCCAGTAGGTGTTTCGTCAGGCTGTAGCAGGTGAAGACTGACGAACGAGGAATTCTCGATCGTTCTTTTCTATAACGAAGGAAGTTCAATGGCAACAGGTACAGTGAAGTGGTTCAACTCTGAAAAGGGTTTCGGTTTTATTGCAGTAGATGGTGGCGGCCAAGATGTATTCGTCCACTACTCAGCAATCGGCGGAAATGGCTACAAGACCCTCAATGAAGGTCAAGCAGTCGATTTCGAAATCGTTCAGGGTCCAAAGGGTCCACAAGCTGACAAGGTAATCGGTAAGTAATTACTTAAGCCTTAAGAAAATCGCCTCAGTCACTCGACTGGGGCGATTTTCTTTGTTCGCTATCTATACTACGGAAATGCGACTAGGGGTTCTCGATGTGGGCTCTAACTCAGTCCACCTTGAGGTAATCGACGGTCATCGCAGTGGTCGTCCAATACCCTTTAAGAGTTTTAAACATGACATTAAATTGACGGATTACCTCGATCAATCAGGGAATATCTCCCAACTTGGAATCACAACATTGTTGAGAACTGTTCAGGAATCTACTTCTGAGGCTGAGAAACTTGAGCTCGATGAATTGCTCGCATTTGCTACTTCAGCTATTCGCGAGGCAGGCAATAGCGAATTCGTACTTAATCAAGTGCAAGAGAAAACAGGTGTCGACCTTCAAGTCTTGTCAGGGGACGAAGAAGCGCAATTCACGTTCCTCGCTGCTCGTCGTTGGTTCGGCTGGTCTGCAGGAGACCTTCTAGTATTTGACATTGGCGGCGGATCCCTGGAGATTGCTCGCGGCGTTGAAGAAGTAGCTAGTTTCACTACCTCAGTCATGCTAGGAGCTGGGCGATTAACACGGAATTATCTCGACGGTGACCCATTCTCAGAAAAAAGTCTCAAGCGATTAACTGGGCATATTGAGGAAACCCTGAGACCTTTGCAATCCAAATTAAGTAATTTCAAAGGTGGTCTCGCGGTCGGAACCAGCAAAACTTTTCGGACCCTCGAGAAATTGTGCACTGAATTTCTATCGAAAAAACAAAGTGGCATCACGCGGGAGGCAATAAATGAAATCGCGATTGGTTTATCCAAGATGACCTACAAAGAGCGTAAGAACTTGCCCGGAATATCAGAACCCAGAGCAAATCAAATTGTTGCTGGGGCATTTGTGGCTCGCGAAGTGATGAATCAATTTGAAATTTCAGTGATTACTACATGCCCGTGGGCGCTTCGAGAAGGAATTGTGCTCCGTAGAATGGATTGGCTCAACTAGCTTTCTCAACATTGGGTGCAGTAATTGTGTCAATAGCGACTATTCGAGCATGTGTGTAATGGACCACCCAACTATCAGCGGGATTTAGACTCGGAAGATGTTTTGAAAATTCTCTAGAATTTTCAAAGGCAAGCAACATCTCTGAGAAAATGGGATTATGGCTACAGATTATTGCGTTCTTATTGAATTTGAGTAGCTGCTGAACGTATTCGATTGCAACGTTGTCATCCTTTTCGAATACATCTTCTGACAAACTAGGTGTGGTTTTGCACTCCACCCGCAGAGCTTGGGCAAGTGGGAGCGCTGTGCTCATACAACGCTGGGCATCGGAAGCGTGCACCTCTTCAATCCCAAATGGTTTCATCGTTTGGTGCAACCTCGCCACTTGCAATTCTCCCTGATGAGATAATGGTCTATCTGAATCTTCTCCAAACCAGTCGGCGCGTTTCACCGCTTTCCCATGGCGAAGGAAAACTAGAGTTTTGACATGTCTCTCTAATTTAACGAATCGAGCGAGAAGTTCTCTGTCAGACTCATAGGAAAGGAAATGACGCGCCTCTTTAACCGACATCCACACAAGTTGATCCACCTCAGAATTTGGAGCAAAAACTAGGCTCTCATCCTCTGCTCTACCCATCCAATATTGAATGATTTTGCTTTGTCCACTCTCCATATACTTGGACTCTCCCAAATACGGGCCAAAAAGCGGAGAGATTCCTGTTTCCTCTAAACATTCCCGAAATGCAGTTTGAATGAGATTCTCTCCGGACTCAACTCCGCCTTTTGGAAAGGACCAATCGTCATACTTAGGTCTATGGACCAATCCTACTTCGAGCGATAGCGGCATACTCTCCCGCCACAATAAAACACCTGCGCCTTTTATCATCTGGAAATCTCCTTTATATACTCGTTTTGAAAATCCGTTCTCAATTCTCGATCATCTGTGTACTTAACAAATCGCCATTCATTTTCGGAATTCAGAATCCATGTCTGATACTTGTCAGAGAACATTCCATCGAGGATTCTCTCAATGTATTTCATATGGTCCGGGTCAACAATCTGAACTAATGACTCAATCCGACGATTTAGATTTCTATCCATCATGTCAGCACTCCCAATCCAAAACTCCTGTTCCCCATCATTATGGAAGTTGTACACTCGGGAATGTTCCAGGAATCTCCCTAAATACGATCTAACTTTGAGCTTTCCGAATGCTTCTACTGCTCGCGTATCGATACAACAGATTCCGCGAACGCTGACTTCAACTGGCACACCAACGTTTACCGCTTGATAAAGCGCTCCAATAATTTCAGGATCTACGATGGAATTAAGCTTCATGCGTATGCGAGAGCTCTTTCCTGCTAAGTGGTTTTCTATTTCTCGCGTAATTCTCTCCAGAATTCCACTCCTGAGGAAAGTGGGTGCTACTAGTAATCTGGAATATTCAGCCTCGGGTGCAAAGCCGGAGAGTTGATTGAAAAGCGTGGAGAGATCGCGGCCTAATGTTTCATCGGAACTGAGCAACCCAAGGTCCTCATACATTCGCGCAGTTCGTGGATGATAATTGCCAGTTCCAACATGAGAGTATCGACGTAGAATTCCATTTTCTTCACGAACCACCAATGAAGCCTTGGCGTGAGTTTTTAACCCCAGAATTCCATAAACTACATGTACGCCCGCCTCCTCCAGTTGTTGTGCCCAACGCACATTGGCGGTTTCATCAAATCTAGCTCTAATCTCAATTACCGCTAATACTTGTTTACCCGATTTTGCCGCTTCGATTAATGCGTGCATTATTGGCGAATCACCCGAAGTTCTATAGAGAGTTTGTTTGATTGCCAAAACTTTCGGGTCTTTCGAGGCCATTTCCACGAATTTACCGACGGAAGTGGAGAAAGAATGATACGGGTGATGAAGCAATGTCTCATTCTGTCGAATTTTCCCAAAAAACCCGTCATAATCCTCTTCGTCAACCCCAGCCACATTCGGATGAGTAATTGGTTGAAATGGTGGAAACTTGAGGTCAGGTCGGTCGATGTTGCACAATTCGGATAACGCGGCCAAATCCAATGGGGCGCCGACTTTGTAAATTTGGAGATTATCCGCTTCAAATTCGTCCACTAATTGCAATAGTAAATTTTCATTGTGGATATTTTCAACTTCAAGACGTACAACATCTCCAAATCTTCTCTTCTCCAATTCTTCCTGCATTAATGAGAGAAGATCCTCGTTTGCTTCATCTTCATCAATCTCTAAATCTTGATTTCTCGTTACTCGAAATAAGAAGTATTCCTCTATTACTGCACCCGGGAAGAGCTTTTCCAAATTTTCAGCTATAAGCTCTTCGAGCCAAACGTATTTCACAACTTCATCTTCCTGAATCGGCAACAACCTGGAGAAATTAGGGGGAATTTTCAAACGAACAAATTGTTTCTGTTCACCCTGATGTCGCACGTAGACCCCAAAATTAAGCGACAATCCTGATATATGTGGAAATGGGTGTGAAGTATCTACCAGCAATGGAGTCAGAACTGGAAAAATGTTTTCATCAAAGAACAAATCAAGTTTCTCTCGTTCAATTGCAGTTAATCCACGATAATGACTCACATGGATCCCTTGATCACGGAGCCTAGGTAACAATTCCTCAAAAAATAATCGCTCTACTCGGGAAACCAGCGAATTAACGCTCCCCGAAATCGCCGAAAGTAAGCGTTTATTTGAAAAAGATTCGTCCACTTCTTTTTCATAGCCAATTTCAATGAGGCGGAGCAAACTAGCAACTCTAACCATAAAAAATTCATCTAAATTGGAGTGAAAAATAGAGAGGAACCGGACCCGCTCAAGAAGAGGTACTCCCTCGTCCTCAGCAAGAGTCAACACCCGGGAATTGAAATCCAACCAACTTAATTCCCTATTTGTGAGCTGCAGGCTTGAGGTCCTCACGCTAGAAGAGTTTCATCGTCAGGTAAATTTCGCGTTAAATGCTTCGTACGAAAAGATGAATTTACTAGAGCGCGAGCAAAACGCATCAACGAAGATGACAGCGAACTCAAATTTGATCCTAATAGCCTAATTGCAAAAAAGCTGACAATAGCATCTGTCGTTGGAATCCACTGAAAGATGTGAAGCGGTACCAGAATAAGTAGCAATGCAATCATGGCCAAGTTGGCGACTAAAGCCCCGAGTTCTCCGCTCTTAACCCTGGAACTTATTCGCCTGGTAGCGTCGATTTGCTCTTTGCGATAGTGAGCTACCAGCATTTTTGCCTGAAAACGTTCCTGCCTAATGAAAATTGAGCTGAAAAACCAAAATAACATTGCAATCACAAAGAGTATTGATAGGCCAAAAGCTGGTGAGAGTGTGCAAATGAACATTGTAATCAGAATGACCTGTGTCACGTGATTAGTAATGTTCGAACATTCTATTCCTAGCGTGATATTCCAAGTATTAGACTTCGAATTTCCTTCTTCGTCGATGTGGGCGTCGCTAAACACTCCAATTCTGCGAGTTTTCTGTAGGTAGATAGCAAGTTTTGCAGTAATGCTCAATAATAGAAAAGCAAGTAGCAGGGAAGCAAAATCACTGAATTGAGCGCCACGACCAAGAATTATTTCAGAAAAAACCTTTGCGATGCCCAAATCTAAGATAGACGTTGATGATGCCAATAGCGTAAAAAATACGAAACGTCTTTTATCGCTCCTTTCTGGAAGTAACTTACTTAGAGCTAGGGATATCTTTGATATTAAATACCTCAACGGACTGCAATCTTTGGAGAAGTGGTTAAATACTCTTCGATGGCATTAACTAAACTGATTTCCACTTCATTCAGTTTCTCGTCTCCAATTTTTTCATTCGTCATGAGATTTTCCAGTGATAGTTTTCGCAGATCAAGAGGAATCGAAGTGGGAGTTACAGTAGGGACGCCTGCTCCTTCGCAGTAATCAATGTATTTAATCCCGTCTCCATGAACCGATTCTTCAAAACCTTTAAATGTCACTAAAGCAACTGGTATTCCATATGATTGACAAACAATGAACACATGCATCGCACTTGTCATAACAGCTTCATAATGATTGAGGCCTATGAGAAGCTCCTCTATCTGCGCTGAATGCGACCGCAGTACGCTCAGCTCTTCAAAATGCTCAGGCAATTTAATTGGGAGCGCTCTATGAGAATGGTGACGAATAAACGCTACTTTGCCATTAGTCTCCCCTCGAATTACGGGGTAAATGCGCGAAGTTAACAACGCAGGATCACCAAAGGAATCGACTACGGGCCCGCCCGACTCCGCGAGAAGAGCTGCACTCCTGGGTCCTCGGAGCGAGAAATATTTGGCTTGTGGCTCCAACGGGTATTCCAGCGAGCTCACCCCAGTACCCACAACTATTGAATTTCGACCAATAAAACGACCAATCGATCCCACGGCAACCATATGGGGCGCCTTTGTTGGTTGATGCAGGGGCTGAAATTCAATCCTGCTCCGTGAATATTTCTGCAACAAGTAGGGTGAGAGCCAGTCACCGAAGTTACCTGGATACGGCTGACTCCACCAAGCCAGCTTTATCGAAGTGTCCGATGGCGATGTGGCATAGTTCAAGAACGATAGCGCTGCTGAAATCATTCGATTCTCTGCTGATGTGGGAATTCTTTCCCGCCTGAAAGCATCGAAGGCCTCGTTGAATTCACCCGTTGCTCCATTCCGAGCAAATTCGAGAATGGATTTGGCTTCTGGTGATACCAAACCGTTATGTGCATCCTGAGTCAGTGCGCCCGTAATACCTGTTTTATCAACTACTCGTCGAGCTTTCTTTCGGAGACCAGCTGGCAAAATTCGATGTATCTTCTTGGCCAGACTTAGTAGTCGCTTTCGAATCCGCTTTTTTAGCGAGCCAGATGCCCCGGAAAGCTTATGTTGTTCAACCTGATTCTTGAATTCGGCGACCTTCCCACTTGATCCAAACTTGAAGAAGACAGGGCGAGCGCTCTCTAGTTCATCACCGCGATTGGCCACTGTATTGGATGGTATGAGTTGGAAAGTGAGGTTACTCGCATTTGCTCGCCAACCCTCCTCGAAAAAGTAATCGTCAGTAGCCTTAATTGAAGAATTTTGCTCAAGTGCATAAGCATCTTCAATCATTTTTCTACCTTGACGAGTGTTATTAACTCCCCAGAAACATGGTTCCCAAAACCTTGTGCGGTTTTGATAACCGATGCTAAGCGGTGAGCCAAAACTTCTTTGAAAACCGATGATGTCGGCAGTTGAGCGAATAATAAAATCTGGAATTTCTAATAACTCACAATCTACATCGATCCAAAACACCTTTTTATCCGGATGCTCACTACAAATTTTGGCTAAGAAGCCAACTTTTTTACGACATATGTCAGCCCAGTCTTCCCCCGGCTTTTTCTCCATGACGGCAATGTGATGTTGCACTCCAATTTTGTCGAGGTTCTCTATTAACCTTTTTGCATGAGCCGAATAGTATTCATCCTCCGTGTAGAACGAACACACAATTACCTGGCTTTGCTCCCGCTCACTCATTTCGAAAAATCTCCTTGGGTTGGCCTACCTGCTTCTTCTAAGGAGATTCTGAGGTGACTTGTTTGCTATCCAAGGAATACGAAGTTAACAACAGGAATCAGGTAGGTGAATACCCGTCACGGGCCTGAGATCGCCGATTTAGCTTCCTTGATGGCATCTACTGGCGAGAGGTTTCCACCCTTCTGCCAGGACTTCAAATATTTATATGGAAGCAGCGCGCCTCTACGAATCTTCCAATCGCCTTTTTCAGTGGGCCACGAGAGACCAAAATGTAAATGGGGCGATGTTCCGCGCGCTGAACCGGTATCGCCAACTTTTCCTAATTCTTGACCGGCACCGACCGGTGCTCCTGGCTCGATTCCGACTGCCACTTCAGATAGGTGCGAACCGTAGTAACGCACGCCATCACTGCCGATGATTGAAACAAATAATCCGCCACGATCTTGGCCACGATTGGACTTGCCGCTCCAGCGATCTTTTCGACTGACCTCATCAACCGTCCCATCGATGGGCGCTAAGAAGGCACACCCCTTTTTGGTGATGATGTCGGTTGCCGGGTAATCATGGTGGTACTGCGCATATTTCACCGCGCACTTCTTGCTCTGTTCGATAGGAAAGACCCGGTTCGCCTCGGCTTTGGCGCTATGGCTGGTGACCAGTACTACAGATAGCGATATCGCCATACCTATATATAGGTGGCTAACTAGGTAGCGACGAATCGTGACGAACATGAAGCGAGTATCCCGCATGGTGTGGTGAAAATGACGAAAATGACCAGTTTGGTGGTGGATACACATTTTTTGGGCAGAGTGTCGAATATGGCATGCCGTGAGGCTGACTATTCATAATTCCGACATATAGGCTCCCAGCCATGTCGAAGCCAATCACTATCACTAACGTCCGAACCATTCTCACAGCTCCAGAGACAATCCCGCTGGTTGTGGTCAAACTCGAAACGTCAGAGCCAGGTCTCTATGGCTTGGGTTGCGCAACTTTTACTCAGCGATATCTCGCAGTTGCAACAGCGATCGACCAATACTTAGCACCTTATTTAATAGGTAAAGATGTAGCCAATATCGAAGATATTTGGCAGACCTGCCAAGTCAATGGTTACTGGCGTAACGGCCCCATCACCAACAATGCGCTCTCTGGTGTTGACATGGCGCTCTGGGATATCAAGGGCAAGGTGGCCGGGATGCCGGTCTATGACT
>CAZLOJ010000013.1:0-3662 GCA_964561165.1 uncultured Bifidobacterium sp.
CCGCGGCAAGTAGGCGAACCCTCCGGGGTATCGATTGAGAATTCTCTTTACCAAGATATCTCAGGCGAATTTCAAAGAAGTAAAGAGTCGATTGACGAGCGGCGAGCGCTATTTCACGCAGCAACCGAGCCAAAAGCGTGGAATTTTTCGCACTCGTTATTCGTTGTAGACTATGAAGATAAATAAATAGTGGAAATGCTTCTTTTCCGCTGAGCTGCAGGTCAGATGCGATGAGCGCCTGATCAACTACTTGGGGGTGAACGGTCTCGACTTCGTTGGTTGAGCTAGGGGAAGCGGGCAGAGGAAGCCGGAATGATCTCTTTAACCACATCCGCGCAAACAATCAAGCGCCAGTAAAACTGCCGCTGATTACGCCCTCGCTGCATAAGCGAGCCTCGTAATCCGTTAGCCCAGGTCTGCTCTCGCCCTGGAATCTAGCGTCGCTAGGGAGCTGACTGTCTCTGAGTGTTATGGATCAGAGATGGGAACACTTTCTGTAACTGAGTCTGTCGATTACTGGTGTGTATGAGAATCGGGACTGAGAAAGCGTTAAACACACTACGCCCGTAGAAGCCCTACTTCAGTTGCGAAGGACCCGGGTTCGATTCCCGGCACCTCCACCAGGGCATTTCCACCCGAAAACCGCACTTCGCTCGCGCCCAACTCTGGAATTGTGACTCTCTCAGTTCTACAGTGTGAATATGAGGAAGTTTGGCGCCACGCTCCTTGCGGCTGCGCTGACTGCGATTGCCTTACCACTAGTTGACATTGGCTCTGCCTCTGCAGCTGGCTCTGATGCACCACAAACTTTCTTGCTCCCCCAATTTAATGGCCAAAATGGTGCGACTGGGGTGGGAGTTATCTTTGATGACTCGCAAGCTGCGCTGAGTTATGCCTCTGGTCTAGGCGACACAAATATCAATTCTAATCCTGATGGAACGCAAGCATCTGGTGCAAAGCTTTATTGCAAGAATCTTCAAGACCCGGCATGCGCAAAAACAACAAATTTCAGCGTCTATGCAATTCTGCAGCCATGTAAATCCGAGAGTGATCTTTTCTGCATTCAAGAAGTCTATGGAAGAACGCCTTCTGGGAAGGTCTCTGGAAAGTTTTTAGAGAATCTTCCCGCGAGTGGGCCGACAGATTTCGTTGGGGACTCTGCGCTTGGTTTACCTACAGGTGGGCCACCATCAATTTGGCAGATACCGGGTGTGAAGAATTCGTCAGGTGGCGATAGTTATACCCTGCTCGTTACTACTCGAGGTAAGGGACAACGGGCATCAGCAACGTCAGCGCCATCCTTTCAATTTAACGAATACACAGTCGCGCTGTATGCAACGTCGATGAAGAGTGGCAGCTATCAATTAGTAACTGCTGATGGCAATGGACTTGATGCGATCGTTGGTGGAGGGTGTGCGACAAATAGTGAGACTAAGTGCGCTTTGCGAGAATCATTGCCCATGGATGGCACATCATTCGGTGTCTCTATTCGCTTCCCGAAAGCGCCCTCAAATTGGTTTTACGGACGTTTGAGTAAACCATCATTTACACTTAATAGATCTAGTTCGAGTAATTCTGTATTACTTGATGTTTCCGGTGAGCCAGTCACAGTCCCAGTTCTCTACGGGAAGAGCGCATGGGCAAACCTTTCACCGCAATTACAGCAGTATTACAAAGGTGGATTCCCAAGCGTGGGAAAGATCTACGGAGTATCTGATCCCAATCAATGGGATGTTGCGCACCTTGCGAGCAGTAGAGATTTTGATGTCTTGAAAGGTTGGATTCCAATTGTGAAGGACACTGCGGCAGCTTTAACAACGCAGTGGTATTTCAAGGCTTCCAACGAGGGTTCCGACCCCCGATTTGCCTCCAAAGATGATTTAGTAGATGGAATTGTGACAAGTAATGCCACTGCTTACGTGCCTGGCCCACCTACCTTCAACCAACAAACCCAATCGTTGGAGTATCAAGTAGGTGCACCGCATCTCACTCCGTCAGGGGCAACTTTTAGAGGTAGTTACGATTTAACTATTCGAGCTGATGCAGCGCGAGCAATCTACGGGTTTGCCAAGAATGTTCCTGTGAAAGCAACAGTCTCGATTGTCTCGGAGAACGGCCAAGAGATCGCAGCGCAAGAGCAAGTTGGCGAACGAGATGGCTGGTTCTTCTTGCGAGCGGAGAATTTCACATTCTCATCACCGAAGTTACGCGTGAAGTTGGTCCAATCCGGCGGTAGTACTAATTCATCCAATGGTGGCAGCGGTAATGGTAATAGCAGCGGTGCGCAGAGCAACTACTCAGACACCGTCAAATGTGATGGATCTGGTAAATGTTGTGATGCCAGTGGAAAGTGCACAACTGGAAATCCAGTGGGAAATAAAAATTCGAGTGGATCGAAGAGCGGTGCCGGTGCGAAAACGTACATTCTGAAGTGCAGCGCCAAAGGTGGAAAAACGTGGGTCGCGCGCGGTGTAAATCCCAAGTGCCCCAAGGGGTATACGCAAACATCAAAGAAATTGCAGAAGTAGATACTCAGCGTCCATGTGAGACGGAAATCCATAGGCGACTAATATCCATGTGAGTTAGCGTCTTTGCGAATGGAGCCGGAGCTAAGCAACATCGTTAATAGGTCGCGCAGGCACGAAGTAACTCTTTCCATATGGCGAAGTCCACGTGCATGAACCATCTGCATTACTAGAAATCTTCCAGCCACCGTGAGTTTTTAGTCGATGGTGCCTCCTGCAGAGCGCACCCAAATTTGCTGGGTTTGTTTGGCCACCCTCATCCCACGGAATCGCGTGATCGATATCGCTTAATTCGGCTGCACGTCTACATCCTGGGAATCGGCACGTTTTATCGCGAGCATTGATAAATTCGATGAGCGCTGCCGGCGGTTGATATTTCTCGCGCCCCACCTCGAGTAATTCTCCAGTAATCGGATCGGTGATAAATCGTCGCCATTGGTGCGAAGCGGCAAGTTCGCGAGCAAGAGTTGCTGGAATCGGCCCATATCCACTTAGCTCTGCTGGATTCTCTGCCAGGCCAAGGAGAGTTGGTAAGTCAACAATCACATTAATTGTCATAGCGGAATTCTTGCGGGCACTTTTCTCGCCCTCTTGGCGGCGAGCAAGCGCTCTTAAATCTGGTTCAGGTGATGAAACATTCTCCACGCCGGACGTTTGAGCACTTGTCGATTGAAAGGAGAGCGCACCGGAAGTTGCCGTCGAACTGGTACTGCTCTGCAGTAACTCTTCAGTAAAAAACTGAACAAAAGCGTCGGCGCGACGTTGATCTGCGCTGCCAGCGCGCTCTTGACTCTCTCGTAACCTTATTTCGAGCGAGCGCATAACCAACCGTGCATCAGGTGCGGTTAAGAGCGCTGAGATGGTTGCCATTCCATCCCGCTCTGGATAGGAAATGACCTTTCTCTCTTCTCTCGCGCTGGCAAATCTCTCCTCTAACTCTTGTGGTGTGGCCTGAGCGACTGCTTTACGCATTGCGACGGCGATTTGATTAGGAGTAGAAAATTCAGCGCTCGCTAAGGCTTTCGCTTCAATCTTGGCGATGATCGTTTTATCCGCTCCGCCATAAATCAACGGTGCACTCTCACGAGCAATTGCGTTTGCATGTGCCGTAGAGATTGATCCATCGGCGAGCGCTCG
>CAZLOJ010000013.1:3762-28347 GCA_964561165.1 uncultured Bifidobacterium sp.
CACGAGCAATTGCGTTTGCATGTGCCGTAGAGATTGATCCATCGGCGAGCGCTCGAGTGGTCTCAGGGAGGTGATGTACTAGCAGTGTGGCAGTATCGATTCGATGTTGAGCCGTATTGGGACTGATACGGAGCGCAGCAGCTATCTCTTCGCGTTCCTGGTCGTTGAGATCTGAGGTAATCGCAGCACCGTCTGCACCATAACCCGAGAATGCACCATCGGATTGTGCACCAGGTTGGTCGAGCGAGATGAGGTAGGTCACTTCGTGGATATGTGATTGCAGCCAGGAGAGATGCCTTTCTAGCGCGGCAAGAAGTTCTACTCGACCGTCGGGCGTTAATTCATATCGAGAAATCGAGGTGAGTTCGACGAGAGCGTGTGCGTTTGGCTTGTCACACTTGAGCTCACTCACGCGTTGGTCGAGGGTGTTCATGCGGAAAATATTTCTCGAAGGTTCTGACATTTTTTTCACATTATGGGAGGGCTGTTGATAAGTGGGGTTAGGCAGGGTACGCGTGGAGGCGCTCGCGCTTCCTGAGGCAGCGCAGGCGACGGTCCCAACCGCTAGCGTCAACGTTGGGCATGCGCAGCTCGGGTTGCTGGTTATATAGTGTGAGTAGTTGAATCTTCAATAAAATAGAAGTTATCAAGCACCGAGTACCGAGTACCCAGCACCGAACAGGAGGCCTCAGATGCCAGCAGTGACAGTCCCCGACATCACCATCCTCCCGCGCGTTGACGCGAACCTGAACTCAGAGAACAACCGGCCACGTACCGTTAAACAGGTAACGACTGCGCCACAGGGTTTCGAAGGGGAAGGCTTCCCGGTCCGCCGTGCATTTGCCGGCATCGATCTCGCCGAGCTTGATCCCTTCATTCATCTCGATCAAATGGGCGAAGTTGAATATGCACCCGGTGAGCCAAAGGGCACCCCATGGCATCCACACCGCGGCTTTGAAACCGTCACGTACATCATCGATGGCATCTTCGATCACATGGATTCCAATGGCGGCGGTGGCACCATCACCAATGGAGATACCCAATGGATGACCGCCGGCGCCGGCATCTTGCACATCGAAACTCCACCAGAGCATTTAGTTGTTAGCGGCGGCCTCTTCCATGGATTTCAACTCTGGGTCAATCTCCCTAAAGCGCAGAAGTGGGCGCCCCCTGCATATCAAGATGTGCGTGCAAACGATGTTGCGCTCCTTGCATCCCACGATGGTGGTGCGCTCCTTCGCGTAATCGCTGGCGAAGTCGCTGGCCATAAAGGTCCAGGGCGTACTCGCACTCCCATCACGTTAATCCACGCAACTCTCTCGCCCGGCGCTCAACTTCGTCTGCCATGGCGCGAAGATTTCAATGCACTTGCATACACGCTCAATGGTTTTGGAACGATGGGGCTAGAACGTCGCCCCGTTAAATCCGGTCAGATGACAGTCTTCGGCCCCGGTGATTCGATCATCATCTCTGCCGATGACAAACAAGAGTCACGAATGCCGCAGATGGATGTTTTTATTCTCGGTGGCGAACCAATCAAGGAACCAGTCGCGTGGATGGGTCCATTTGTGATGAACACCAAGAGCGAAGTTCTCCAAGCATTCGATGATTTCCAAAAGGGAAAGCTTGGGCGCATTCCGACCATCAAACGGCCGAGTGATCTCCACAAGATCCACGGAACTCCTGAGGAACTCCAAGAGTCCTAACCGACTATTACAGCGCCTTTAGCGCGCTGACCACCTTCGTCAACGATGCCTTGGCATCACCAAAGAGCAACGTCGTCTTTGGATCATAAAGGAGCTCATTCTCGATACCAGCAAAACCTGGTCGCATCGAACGCTTTAAGAAGATGATATTTCCCGATTGCTGTACATCGAGAATCGGCATGCCATAGATCGGGCACCCTGGCGTTGTCTTTGCTGCCGGGTTAACGACGTCATTTGCACCGATGACAATTGATACATCGGTCTGTGGGAAGGTCGGATTAATCTCATCCATTTCCACTAATTGTTCGTAAGGGACATTCGCTTCAGCGAGGAGCACATTCATATGTCCTGGCATACGACCTGCAACAGGATGAATGCCGTAAGCGACATCAATGCCTTTAGCAGTTAAGAGGTCAGCGAGTTCGCGCACAGTGTGCTGCGCCTGCGCAACCGCCAGACCAAAACCAGGAACGATCACTACTCGGCGGGCATAGTTGAGCAAGATCGCAACATCCTCAGCAGAGCCTGATTTCACTGGGCGCGCATCCGCTTCGCCAGCGGCAGTCGCAGTTGCCGTAAATGCACCAAATAGCGTGCCAAATAGCGAGCGACCCATGGCATCGGCCATCAACCTCGTCAGAATCGTTCCCGATGCGCCAACGAGCGTTCCGGCAACAATCAGAAGCGTCGCTTCAAGGACATAACCGCTTGCCGCAACAGTCAAACCAGTGAATGCATTGAGTAGTGAGATGACGATAGGTACATCCGCACCACCAACAGGTAGTACGAAGAGCACACCAAAGAGCGCCGAAAGCCCCATCAAGACTAAGACCGATGTCGTATCAGCAGCGGAGTAGACCCAACCGCTGCAGACAAGAATCGCTACAAGATTTCCAGCGATGATAAATCGGCCACCAGGGAAGATCACCGGGCGAGTGGTCATCAACTCTTGCAGCTTCAAGAAGGTAATGATCGAACCGGTAAATGAAGTGGTACCTACCACGACTGTAAAAATAGTTGCGATGAGCACAGCAGCCGTAATTGGCTCACCAACCTTGGCTGCCTCCTCACCTAATTTCAAGTATTCAACAATCGCAACGAGCGCAGCAGCTCCACCACCAACGCCGTTGAAGAGTGCAACGAGCTGTGGCATCTGTGTGAGTTGGACTTTCCGCGCAGCAGGAACACCAATCGCAAGGCCAACGAGAATCGCGAGAAGAATGAGTGGCAGATTTTTTAGCGGTAGCTGGTCGCCATAAAAGAAGACAACAAGCGTGGCAATGGTTGCACCAACTGCGCCAATTAAATTACCGCGACGTGCGCTCTTTGGGTGTGAGAGTCCTTTAAGGGCAAGGATGAAACAAACGGCAGCAACTAATCCAATGAGGTCATAGAGATCGCGACTCATATGCTTACTTCACCTCATCGCTCTTGGGAGCAGGTGATTTCTTTGGTTTAAACATCTCCAGCATTCGGTCGGTGACTACGAAGCCACCCACCATATTTATCGTCGCTAATACGATTGCGACCAATGAAAGACTCAATTGAAGCGTGTTATCGCTATGGGAAGCGACGATGATGGCGCCAACAAGGATCACGCCATGAATCGCATTTGCACCGCTCATCAGAGGAGTGTGGAGCGTCGAGGAAACCTTCGAGACCACCTCAAAGCCAACGAAGACCGCCAGAACAAAGATCGAAATTAGAGCGAGACCACTACTCACCGAGCACCTCCATTAGCGTTGGAAAGCGCAGCATTAGCGCCTTCATGGCGCACCTCGCCATGATGAGTCACTGCGCTCGCCGCGATGATTTCATCGTCAAAATCAAGATGTAACGAACTCTTACCCTCTTCACTTTTCACCATAAGCATCAACAGGTTCATGCAGTTCTTTGCAAATAATTGGGAGGCATGGAAAGGCAGTTGGCTCGGTACATCTTTGCCGCCCCAGATTCGCACGCCGCTCTTCTCGACAATCTCACCGGGTTGAGCGCCAGCGACATTGCCGCCACTTTCCGCTGCAAGGTCGACGACGACAGCGCCTTCTTTCATAGCAGCGACCATCTCCTCGGTGACCAAACGCGGTGCAGGTCGACCGGGAACTGCCGCAGTCGTAATCACAACATCAGCGCTTGCTAAGTAAGGAGTGAGCAACTCGCGCTGCTTTGCTGCGCGCTCTTCAGTCATCTCCCGTGCATAACCGCCAGCGCCTTCAAGCGCCTCTAACTTCAGATCGATAAATGTCGCACCCATCGAACGAACCTCATCAGCAGATGCTGGTCGAACGTCATAAGCAGAGACCACTGCGCCGAGTCGACGCGCAGTAGCAATTGCTTGGAGCCCTGCGACACCGGCACCGAGTACAACAACATTTGCTGGAGTAACAGTTCCGGCAGCGGTCATCAGTAATGGAAAGAATCGCGGTGAAAGTTCAGCCGCAACCAGTGCAGCTCGATATCCAGCACAGAGCGCTTGTGAGGTGAGTGCATCCATTGATTGTGCTCTAGAGATGCGTGGCACTAACTCCAATGAGAAAGCCGTCGCACCAGCTTTCGCCGCTGCGCTAATGGAATCTAATGATTGATTAGGGGAGAGAAAGGAGATGGTTATTGCGTCCTTCTTCACCGAAGCAAACTGTTCGGGCGTGAGGGGATTAACCGAGAGAATCACATCTGCGCTGCTGATGCCAGAGGCTGCGACAATTGTTGCTCCTGCAGCGGCGAGCGCTGCATCATCTGCTTGTGCATGGACACCAGCACCACTTTCGACAGCGACGCTAAATCCGGCGCGAACATATTTCGAGATCACATCAGGAACGATGGCAACTCGTCGTTCGCCAGGTTTTCCCTCGCGCGGGACAAAGATATGCATAGCTACCTTCCTGCGCTGATGGTGGATAGATCGAGTCCTTTGAGATCCTTATTAATTAAATGGTAGAGCACAGCCTGGATAGTTGTCCTTCTGTGATAGGCCTGACGCCAGACCACGGATTTGGGCCCATCAATTACCTCTGCAGCAACCTCTTCACCGCGGTGCGCAGGAAGGCAGTGCATGAATATTGAGTCCGGCGCGGTGAGGTCGAGAATCTGTTGCGATACAGCAAATCCTGATAGGTCGCGCAATTTCTCCTCGCGCACGCTCTCTGAATCGCCCATCGACATCCATACATCGGTATAGAGAACGCTTGCGCCGCGAGCGGCAGCTTCGGGATCATGAGAAAGTTCAATCGTCCCGCCATGTGTTGCAGCAAGTTTTGTCGCGCGCTCGACAACCGAGTTATCAGGCGCCCATTTTCCTGGTGGCGTTGCAATCGTCACATGTGCCCCCAGTGTTGCACCCATCAACATCCAGGCGTTTGCCATGTTATTTCCATCGCCAAGGTAGGTGAACTTTCGCCCAGAAATATTCTTGCCGAAGATTTCACGAATCGTTACCCAATCGGCGAGAAGTTGCGTCGGATGATCCACGTCGGTGAGCGCATTGACCACGGGAATAGTTGCCCACTTAGCAAACTCCATGACATCACTTTGTGCATACGTTCTAATAATGAAAGCTTTGGCGAATCCACTAACAATGCGCGCGGTATCGCCAATCGTTTCTCCACGACCAAGTTGCAGCTCGTCGCCTCGAACAAAAATCGGCGTGCCACCAAGGTGCGCTACTGCAGTCTCCGATGCGAGACGAGTGCGCGTTGACGCCTTATTCATATATATGACGACGCTTTCACCAGCGAGAAAACTCGATTCAGAGAGCGGCTTTACGGCAAAGCGCGCCGCGGTCTCCAGGAGCGTCTCAAGGTCATCGCGGGAGAGCGCATCCGAGCTGACCAGGTCTTTCAGGTGCCCGCCAGTTGCTGCCATAAGGAGAAGGGTACGCCTCGAACCTCTAGGCTTGCGCCATAGCACGTAACCAATGACGGCAGTACTTGGCAGTACTTGGCAATAGTTAGCAAGACTTGGTTCACTCAAGAGAGTGTGGGGGCGAGTTTCATGGGGATTCGAGAGCGCTTGGGATCAATTCTCGATACCGCGCCGAAAACCAAGCACACCGGAACAGATGATGGCGATCACGAGCGATTCTCGCATTACGCAGATAAAGCCAAGATTGTTGAATCAGCGGTAACCGGAAAAGCTATCCGTGCGCTCTGCGGCAAGAAATGGATTCCATCGCGCGACCCACAGAATTTCCCGGTCTGCCCAACATGCAAAGAGATTTATAGTCGTTTGAAGCAGTGAAACTCATATCATGTCCAGAGTGAGGCTCATGCAAAGGTACTTCGGAGCGCTGCTGACAATGCTGCTGGTTGTGCCAACTGCTTTCGATGCGCAAGGGGCTAATCCAACCCCCGCTCAGTCTCAAATTCCCTCGCCCACAGCAACAATTTCGAACCTACCGGGACCAACACCATCAGCAACTAATTCGATTTCGGCAGTACCTCCAGGAAATAAACCTGCACGGAAAATATTTACAGGATGGATTCCGTATTACAGCGTTCGAAGTAGCGTTGCACGCGTAATCGCCTACCAAGAGATGATTGGCGAAGTCTCACCATTTTGGTACTCACTCACTAACTCAAAGAGTGTGAAGAATCAATTTACCTCTGCGAATCCATCACTGAAAATGGCGGAACAGGTGCAGCTTTTGCGCGCACAAGGAATCACGATTCTCCCAGCTATTACAGATGGAACGAAGAAGTTAGTTCTATATGGATATCTTTCAAAAGAGAGCACGCGCAAAGAAGTAGTGTCGACAATTACCAATTTAGTAGTGAAGAATAATTTCGATGGGATTGATCTTGACCTCGAAGGATTCGCTTTCGTCGATGGTTCTTCTTCGTGGAGTAAGACAAAACCAGTGTGGACCCAATTCATCTCCGAGTTATCAGCCAGCCTGCATGCGCAAAATAAATTGTTATCGGTAACAACACCAGTCCTTTTCGATCCGGCAACCGGTCGCAAGGGTTCATATTCGGTGTACAACTGGGCTGGAATCGCGCCATACATCGATCGTCTTCGAATCATGACCTACGACTACTCGGTTGGTAAACCAGGCCCGATCGGCCCGCTTGAGTGGACTGAAGCGGCGCTTAAGTATGCGATCTCGGTTATGCCAGCATCGAAAGTGTGGGTGGGTCTCCCTGGATACGGGAGAGATTGGGTGACGAAAGTAGCGGGTAAGTGTCCAAAGAATGTCGCAACATTGATTAAGGCCGGCGCGAAGGCAGCAGTCTTTGATGCTGCAAAAGGGGCAGATCTTGCGCTCTCTTACGGCACAACGCCAATTTACGATGCAATCCGAGGCGAGGTCACGTTCACTTATCAAAAGACCTATAACGGCGTTGATGCCGCTGGAGAACCTGTCTCATGTACGGCAACTCGTGTTGCTTGGTATCAAGATAAGCGGGCTTACCTAGCTCGAGCTGCGTTCGTGACCAAGTATCGAATTGGTGGCGTTGTGCAATGGACGTTAAGCCAGGCTAGTACCGATGCAATCAACGGACTTTTGGAATTTGCGCGCACCATCGGACCAGACGTTGTGGTTGCAACCATTAAGGATAAAGAGCTCGCGACTGATTATGGCGCTACACAGAGAATCACTGCGCTCTTCTCATTAAAAGATAAGAGTCCAATTGAGAATCTCGATGTGATTTTTCAATTTAGAAGAAAAGATAGCGATGAATGGAGCGAGCTTTCGACAGTGAAGACATCGAAGGATGGCGCTGCAGATATTGATCTAGTCGTCGGTGGATCGATAGCGTTTCGTGCAATCTCAGCTGAGAGCTGGGAACGAATGGCAAGCCAGACGGAAGTCGGACGAGTTAAAGTCACTCGATCGCTATCGGTTGAAGCGCCTACCTATCTCAAACTCGGCCAGCCTCTCGAAATTCTTGCCAAAGTGGCGCCTCGAGAGGGCGCGGTAACCCTTCAG
Organism: uncultured Bifidobacterium sp.; assembly: GCA_964561165.1. Classification (GTDB taxonomy): domain Bacteria; phylum Actinomycetota; class Actinomycetes; order Nanopelagicales; family Nanopelagicaceae; genus IMCC26077. Next base: position 11,398 of record CAZLOJ010000013.1, read on the forward strand.
ACAAAAGTAGGAACCACCTGGCGCGACCTGGATTCGGGAGTGGTATCTGAGCTCAATGGCGGCCATCTATTCCTGCTCTACCCTAAAGAGCGCGGGTTTGTGACCTTAAGAGTGAGCGTTGCTGCCAATGAAAAATACAATGGTTCTCAAGGGGAGCCATTTACCGTGTTTATTCGGTGACGATTGGGGTCGCGATGAAATCCACTTCGATTGCTAGCGCTGCCGACACTGAAGTAACACCATCTGACTCTGTTGAAGAATTTCTTCGAACCTTACATGACAAGTTATGGGTCACAATTGTTTGGGATGATCCAATTAATTTAATGACGTATGTGACTCATGTTTTCATGGTCGTTTTTGGTTATTCGCGAACTAAAGCTCATGAATTAATGTTGCAAGTACATAACGATGGGAAAGCCGTCGTGAGCTCTGGTACGCGAGAAGAGATGGAGCACGATGTAGCGATGCTCCACGAATATGGCTTATGGGCCACGTTGCAGAAGAGCGAATAGGGTGGGCGCGAGATTATGAGTGGATTCTCCCGAAAACGTAATGGCGAAATTCGCGCCACCTTCTCGCATTACGAGGGAGCAATTCTCAAAAGTCTCACCGAGCAGATCCTTGAACTTTTGGGCGAAGGAGATGCGCCAGCAGATCCATTGCTAGCCGTTGTGGGAATCTCAAGCAATGACTCGCTACCTGAAGATCCGGTGCTTGCTCGGCTCTTGCCGGATGCGTATAAAGAAGAGCGTGATGCTGCAGAATTTCGGCGCTACACAGAGCACAGCGCTCGCGAAAAGAAACGTGCGCATGCACATGCCATTCGTGATGTTTTGATCGAGAACCTTGGTGACCGCGCCCTCGATTTAACGGCACCTGGATTGAATAAACGCGAAGAGTTGCACTTTATTATCTCGGAAGAGAAAGCTCACATGTGGCTAATGGGGTTAAACGATATGCGGTTAGCGCTGGGCACACGCTTGAATGTGACTCCAGATGCACAAGAGCGGTTCGCAGCGCTAAGCGATGAGAACCCCGATAAAGGAATCTTTAATCTTTTTGCTTGGCTGGGGTGGTTACAAGAAATTCTCTTGGAAATTCTTACTCCTGATTCAGATCCAACTACTACTCGTTAGAGATGTGATAGCAAAAAAAAAGAACCGGACAGGTTTGCCTGCCCGGTTCTTTTGGTTACTTCTTTTTATTCGTCCTTCATGCCTTCAGCGGCAGACTTCATACGAGCGATCTTGTAGATCGTGAGTCCGAAGACGCACTTCGCCAAGATGTCCGCAATGGTGTAGCCAGTCTGGCGCCATACGAATGCATCGGTTGCTCCGATATCGAATAGCGGGAACATGTAGGAGATTGGGTAAACGCCCCATGTACCGATGAGGAGGAGTCGGAGACGACCTACGGTCGCTGCAACGCCTGCTGGTTGACGCTCTAGTGATGCGCCAAGCTCGCGGAAGAGTACATAGAGGATGTAGAGGAATGGAATTGTTGAGAGAACGCCCCATAGGATCTTGGTGTTGTTATCCATGGAGATTTCACCTGGATAGCCAAGACCGATCATCAACGCGGATGCGATGACAAGACGTGTGGTTAGTGAGGAAGCAACTTCCTTGGCAAGGGCCAATACTGCAATTGCTTCGACGAGAAGTAGGGGAACAGTAAGAATCCAGTCCACATAACGGTATCCCTCATTGAAGGCGTTGTTGGCGCCGCGGACGGTGATGCTGTATCCGTCGCCAGCTGCCTCGTGGAATGAGTTGAAGATTCTCCAGTAGTGGTAACCAGCAATAAAGGTAACCATGGAAGAGAGAACAAGCGCTTTGCGGTACTTAGGGAGTACACGTGGTTGTGAGACCAATGTGTACACGGTGCAAGCGATCATGCTGATGAGACCAAAGGAGAGGGTGTTATAGATCCAGTTAAACTGGCCCTCAGTTAATGCGACAGCATTTGACATAGAGTTAATGCCTTCCGTTGTTGGTGTTCCCGGGAGACTACGTTGCCTCCCAGCAAGCCCCCCAAAAAGCCAGGCCCCGATATCAACGGTCTGCCTTCCTGAGAAACTTATTAAGCACAAGGGTGAGGCCTCTGCGAGCCTCATGCAACCTTTATCGCCTTTTTCTATAAACTTTTTTTATAAAAAATCGGACATAACGGACGTGCGGCGCCCCGGGCCTCGGTACCCAATTACTCTTGGCGCCATGGTTTTGCGGATTAGCGCCTCACTTGCGCGCGCGCTCTGGGAGCACTCTGAAAAGGAGCACCCCATTGAGGCATGTGGCGTAATTGCCGGCCTTGCCGCAGATCGCGCCCCCACTCGCCATATTCCAATGGAGAACTCGGCCTACTCGCCGACCTTCTACGAGTTCGAGTCGAAGGCCCTGCTGGCTCTGTATCGGGAACTCGATGATCGCGATGAGGTCCCAGTTGTCATCTACCACTCTCATACCTCTACTGAGGCGTACCCCTCACGTACTGACATTGCCTACGCGGGCGAACCTGAGGCGCACTATGTCCTCCTTTCTACTCGCGAAGAGATTGCATCTAGAAGCGAGTTCCGTTCATTTCGTATTGTTGATGGCGTAGTTACTGAAGAACCGGTGGAAATCATCGGCGATTAGCAGATGGCAACGCTCTGCGCGATAATAAGAAAATGAGTTCATCTGGCATCGAGGTCCGCATTCCGACGATTTTGCGTCCATTTACGGCAGGCGCAAAAATTGTCACTGGCAATGGTGCAACTCTCCGCGATCTCATCGCGGATCTTGGCAAACAATTTACTGGACTCGAAGAGCGGATTATGGAAAACGGCGCGCTCCTTCGATTCATCAATGTTTATGTCAATGATGAGGATGTTCGTTTTATTGGTGGACTAGATCTTGCCCTCAGCGCAGGGGATAAAGTCACGATTCTTCCTGCTGTTGCAGGTGGTGCAAGTAAATAGTGGCGCGATTTAACTCGCTCGTTGAGTCAGTTGGTCGTACTCCTTTAATCGGATTACCAAAACTTTCTCCTGCGTCAAATATTCGGCTCTGGGCGAAGATGGAAGATCGCAATCCAACTGGATCTGTCAAAGATCGCGCAGCGCTCTACATGATTGAAAAAGCTGAAGCAGATGGTCTCTTAAAACCTGGTGCAACGATCTTGGAGCCCACCTCGGGAAATACTGGCATCTCACTTGCAATGATTGCCAAACTTCGTGGTTATCAAATGATTTGCGTCATGCCAGAGAACACTTCAGTTGAGCGCCGTCAATTGCTCGAGATGTGGGGAGCGAAAATCATTTCCTCTCCCGCTGCAGGTGGATCTAATGAAGCGGTTCGAGTCGCGAAGGAATTAGCAAAAGAGAACCCGGAATGGGTTTTCTTATATCAATACGGAAACCCTGCAAACTCTGATGCGCACTTTCACACCACCGGCCCAGAACTTTTAGAAGATCTCCCAACAATCACCCATTTTATTGCCGGACTTGGCACGACTGGCACGTTGATGGGTACTGGGCGCTTTTTCAGAGAACATAAACCCGATGTCGAGATAATTGCAGCAGAGCCACGTTATGGCGAACTTGTTTATGGGTTACGCAATATTGATGAAGGCTTCATTCCTGAACTATTTGATCCAAGCGTGCTCACGCGACGCTTCTCTGTCGGTGCTCACGATTCGGTGAAGCGCGTACGGCAGCTTCTTGATGAAGAGGGAATTTTTGCCGGGATTTCAACGGGTGCAATTCTGCACGCAGCTATTGGTATTGGTAACGAAGTTGCGAAGAGTGGCAAGAGCGCAGACATCGCCTTCATTCTCTGCGATGCAGGGTGGAAATATCTCTCGACTGGTATCTATCACGGAGATATTTCTGAGGCTGAGGAGCGCCTAGAAGGGCAGCTTTGGGCTTAGGCTCATCCCATGAGTTCTCCGGTGAGCGATCCGAATGCACCGATAGGCGTCTTTGATTCGGGCGTTGGTGGTCTGACAGTCGCACGTGCGATTCTCGATCAATTACCTAACGAACCTATCCTTTACATAGGTGATACTGCTCGCGGTCCTTACGGTCCACGTCCACTAGCAGAGGTACGTTCGTTTGCTTTAGAGATCATGGATAATTTGGTCGCCCAAGGTGTAAAAGCGATTGTGATCGCCTGCAATACTGCCAGCGCTGCGATGTTACGAGATGCGCGCGAGCGATACACCATTCCAGTCATTGAAGTTATTCAGCCTGCAGTCAGGCGAGCAGTTGCTGCAACGCGCAACGGGAAAGTTGGCGTCATTGGTACGCAGACAACAATCGATTCTCGCGCGTACGTCGATGCGTTCGCTGCTGCCCCACATTTGCAGATTACTTCGGTGCCCTGTCCGCTCTTTGTTTCCTATGTCGAGCGAGGTGAAACGTCGGGGCAAGAGATTCTGAAGATCGCACAAGGGTATTTGAAGCCGATTATTGAGGCGGAAGTAGATACGCTCGTACTTGGTTGTACCCACTACCCATTACTCACCGGCATCATCTCTTACGTCGTTGGTGAGAAAGTTACGCTCGTATCAAGTGCTGAGGAGACAGCAAAAGATCTCTATCGCACTCTCGCTGATGCGGGATTAGAACGAAAAGATCATGCAACAGCGCCGGTCCATCGCTTCTTGGCAACCGGCGATACGAGAACTTTCTCTGCGCTCGCGCGACGCTTTCTTGGGCCGGAAGTACGTTCGGTGGATACGCTTACGTTATGAGCACGACACCACGCATCGACGGTAGAACTAACAGTCAACTTCGGGAAGTTCGTTTTACGCGTAACTGGTCCGAGCATGCTGAAGGTTCGGTGCTCGTTGAGTTTGGCAAGACGCGGGTGCTTTGCACTGCATCCTTTACCCAGGGAGTGCCGCGATGGATGCAAGGCCAGGGCAAAGGATGGGTAACGGCCGAATATTCGATGTTGCCGCGAGCAACTCATACCCGCTCTGAGCGCGAAAGCGTCAAAGGAAAGCTTGGCGGAAGAACTCAAGAGATCTCTCGATTGATTGGGCGCTCGCTCCGCTCAATTATTGATATGTCCGCACTAGGTGAGAACACCATCATTCTTGATTGCGATGTCCTGCAAGCAGATGGGGGCACTCGAACTGCAGCAATCACCGGAGCATACGTTGCACTCTCGGATGCGATCACTTGGGCTATGGCTAAATCCATTGTGTTGAAATCTCCCATCACCGATTCCATCTCTGCGATTTCAGTTGGCATCATCGATGGCCAACCCATGCTTGACCTCTGTTATGAGGAAGATGTTCGGGCTGAGACTGACATGAATATTGTTTGCGCAGGCTCAGGAAAATTCGTTGAAGTTCAAGGAACAGCTGAGCGTGATCCATTTGATCGCGCACTTCTCGATAATCTCTTAGATTTAGCGCTAGCTGGTTGTGGCCAATTAGCTGAAGCACAGAAGAAAGCTTTGGCGTAAGTGCAGATAGTTTTAGCAACGCGAAACAAAGGAAAAATTCGGGAGCTAGAACGGATCCTCGCCATCACGTTGCCCGATGTAGATCTACAAGGTACTGATAGTTTCCCAGAGCTCGCTGATATCGAAGAGAGTGAAGATACCTTCGAAGGAAATGCATTGCTCAAAGCGCGTGCAGTAGCAAAATTTACCCAGTTGCCGGCAATCGCTGACGATAGTGGACTTGCGGTGGATTATTTGGGTGGTGCACCAGGCATCTATTCTGCGCGGTATAGCGGCGTGCATGGCGATGATCAAGCGAATCTCGACAAAGTATTACGCGAGATGGTTGGCGCGACCAATCGTCGTGCGCAATTTGTGTGTGCAGCAGCTTTTGTTACACCAGGGGGATACGAGAAAGTTTTTCGAGCAGAGATGGTGGGTAATTTGATTGATCACGCTCGCGGAACAAATGGCTTTGGCTATGACCCGATTTTCGTACCCGAGGGGTTCTCGGAAACTTCCGGTGAGATATCGCCGGATATGAAGGATTCAATTAGCCATAGAGGAAAAGCGATGCGCGCGCTTGCGGAATTAATCTCAGCCGAACGGGAGAAATGGGCGTAGCTGGCCCGCTATAACCGCTCAAACTTTCGAACCTCGGGGAACATCAGCGAAAAGAGAATGGCAATAACCACCAGCGCAGCTGCCCCATTTAACGTGAACTCGACTCCAAATTTATCTGCCAGCGGGCCAGCAAGCGCCAATCCCACGGGGCGAAAGAGCATGACAATCACGCCATCATAAGCAGCAACACGCGAGAGCGCTTCTCGCGGAATTCGAGTTTGCAACGCCGTATCCCAGATTGTCTTCCATAAATCGAAGACCACGCCCCAGACGAATGCAGCGAGAATGATCACCCAGAGTGGCTGCGGACGTGCAATCGTCCAAATGTAAATCGCGAGAAAGACTGTCAGGCACATCATTGTAAACATTGGATATTTCGGATGAAATCTCATCGCGATGAGTGAGCCAACAATGAGACCAACCGAAACCGCCGTTAGTACCATCGACCACGATTTGGCGCCATCGAATTTTTCTTTAGCAACAAGTGGACCAAGGACATTTTCGCCAGCGGCCCAGGACATTACGATGAACGCAAAGCAAATATCGATGACAACTAACCACCGAAACGAGGTAAATACTCGCCATCCTTCTTTCAAGTCGTGGAGCACCGTGTTCTCGATGATCTCCATCGGAGGGGTTACGTGTTTGAAGGTGTACACGACAATGCCCGCAATCAAAAACGTTGCGGCATCCATAGCAAGCGCTGTGGTACTTCCGACGGTACTCACAAGTATTCCAGCGAGCGCTGCTCCCATGATCAGAGCTGTATTTGAAAACATGTTATTGAGCGCATTAGCTTTTTGCAGCGCTTGCTGTGGCAACAATGCGGGAAGCACACCATTGAATGCCGGCCACCAGATGCCAAGAAGCAGACCGCAACCAACATTGACGACGACAAAAACCCAGAACGGTACGTTGCCGGTGGCAAAGAAAGAAACTTGAAAGAAGAGCAACATGGCAGTCATTACATCGCCATAGGCAATCCATTTAGCTCTGCCGTATCGATCAGCAATAACACCACCGAACGGGAACATAATCAAAAGCGCGACTGTGTTAATACCGAGAATCGTGCCTAATAACGTCGCGCTGCCATTTGGTAGATCTAAAACGGCAAATGCCAATGCGACGGGAGCCATGCCGTTTCCTACATTTGAAACGAAACGAGCAAAATAGAAGCGACCGACATATTTCTCTCGAACGAGATCTTGTAATTTCACGGTCTAACTCCTGATGAAAATGTTGCAATGGTGCGGGAGGTGGGACTTGAACCCACACGACCGAAGTCACAGGTTCCTAAGACCTGCGTGTCTGCCATTTCACCACTCCCGCGTGAGATAAGTGGCGCGTTACCTGGCTAAGGGTAAGGCCGATACCCTTATAGGTGTGAATCCAGAGGAGCTAGCCCAGGTCTTATCAGCGGAGCTTGCCCGCTCGGGCCTTGATATTGGACCGGTGCCGGTGCCGGCGCAGATTCCCCTGGAGCGGCCGAAGAATCGCGAGCATGGCGACTATGCCACCTCGATCGCGCTCCAATTGGCCAAGGCCGCAGGCAAAAATCCACGTGAATTGGCAGCGGTAATCGCACCCCTCTTCGGCGCGATTGCGGGCATCGCGAAAGTTGATATCGCGGGCCCGGGCTTCATCAATATCACGTTGGCGCAAGGTGCACAGAGTGCAATTGTTCGCGAAGTACTTTCGCAAGGTGCCAAGTATGGTCAGGGCAGCGCGCTCGCTGGACTGCACATCAATTTGGAATTCATCAGTGCAAATCCGACCGGCCCGTTACATCTTGGTCATACCAGGTGGGCGGCGGTAGGCGATTCCATCGCACGTGTTTTGATTGCCGCCGGGGCGAAAGTCACGCGCGAGTTTTATATCAATGACCGTGGCACGCAAATGGAACTCTTTGCAGCCTCACTGCACGCAGCAGCTCACGGTTTAGCTACGCCAGAAAACGGATATCACGGTGCTTACATCCAGGATCTTGCTCATCAAATTGTGGCCGAAGATCCGACCATCATGGAAAAGAGTGGTGAGAGCGCGCTTGCCGCATTCCGCGATGCAGGATATCGACTTCAGTTAGAGCAACAACAGCAGGTACTAAATATATTTGGCACGCATTTTGATGTCTGGTACTCCGAGAAATCACTTCATGATTCGGGTGCAGTGGCAACAGTCGCACAACGATTAGAAGATAAGGGTCATATCTTCAAAGCAGATGGTGCAACTTGGTTACGCACAACAGATTTTGGCGACGATAAAGATCGTGTTTTGGTCAAAGCTGATGGCGAGCTGACCTACTTCACTTCTGATACTGCTTACTATCTTGATAAGCGCTCACGTGGTTTTGATTTATGTATCTACCTGCTTGGCGCTGATCATCATGGTTATGTTGGCAGACTCAAAGCCCTCGTGGCCTGTGCCGGTGATGATCCAGAGGAGAACATCGAAGTACTTATCGGCCAGATGGTGAAGATTTTCGAAAATGGTGAGGAAGTCAAGCTTTCAAAGCGGGCTGGCACCATCATCACCTTAGAGGAATTGGTCGAGAAGGTTGGAGTTGATGCTGCTCGCTACACGTTAAGCAGATATCCAACTGATACCCCTCTTACTTTAGATGTCGATCTGATGAAAAAGCATTCCAATGACAATCCTGTCTACTACGTGCAGTACGCACATGCGCGAATCAGTGCGCTACTGCGAAATGCAACAGACTTAGGCGTCTCAATGGCTCTTGAGGATTTCCAAGAAGAGCTACTCGTTCATGAGCGGGAAACTGAACTTGCGGGGGCAATAGCCCAATTCCCGCAGGTAGTTCTCGCGGCCGCTCACGTGCGGGGGCCACATAAAGTTGCGCGATATTTGGAGGAGATTGCCGGGCTTTATCACCGGTTCTATAACGACTGCCGGGTGTTGCCAATGGGCGACGAAAAACCGGGTGCGCTTCATACCTCGCGGGCGCTACTGTGTTCTGCAACCCGACAATTACTCGCTAACGGATTAGCACTCCTTGGCGTAAACGCACCGGAGCGAATGTAATGGCCAATGTGACGTCACGACTTAATCCAGCGATCTGGCCTGCCACTGCGCGAACAGATGGCAAGAGTGGCGAGCTCTCGCTTGGCGGAATTTCGGCAACGGAATTGATCGAGCGCTTCGGCACGCCACTATTCGTCCTTGATGAAACTGACTTTCGCGCGCGTGCAGTGAAATTCCGAAGCGCCGTCGAAAAAATATTTGGTCCAACAGCAAAGGTTTATTATGCGAGTAAAGCTTTCACCTCTATCGCAACAGCTAAATGGTTGGCTGAGGATGGCGTGAATCTTGATGTCTGTACTGGAGGCGAATTAGCGGTCGCTCTGGCGGCAAAATTCCCAACCAATCGCATTGAATTACATGGTAATAACAAGTCAACAGCAGAGATCGAAGAGGCTATAAAAGTTGGAGTTCGTTTCATCGTTGCCGATTCGCTTATTGAGCTTGATCGAATTAACTCAATCGCAGGAGCGTTGGGGAAGAAACAGTCAGTACTCCTTCGATTAACTCCGGGAATATCAGCGCATACGCATGAATCGATCGCCACTGCTCACGAAGATGTGAAGTTTGGATTCTCAATTGCAAGTGGCGCTGCCATGCTTGCTGCAGTAACAGCTTTGAATGCAGAGCACATCAACTTGGAAGGCGTGCATTGCCACATTGGTTCCCAGATTTTCGATGAAACCGGGCACATCCTGGCGGTAGAGCGCCTTGTGAAATTCATCGCTGATGTGAAAAAGAACCAGAATGCGATCTTGCATCATTTAGATTTTGGCGGCGGATTTGGAATTGCCTACGTAGATTCTGATGATCCGATGGATATTGAGAGTGTGCTGACTCGAATCCATGCCGCGTTGACCGAGCAGTGCGCTAAGTATGAGATTGAGATTCCTTCAATCGCCATTGAACCAGGGCGAGCGATTGCTGGACCTGCAATGGTCACTCTCTATCAAGTTGGCACCGTAAAAGATGTACTACTAGAAGATGGAAAGACACGAACATACATCTCTGTTGATGGCGGCATGAGTGACAATATTCGACCTGCTCTCTATGGCGCGGATTATTCAGCGCTCGTCGCGAATCGAAGTTCAAATGCGCCAACAACAGATAGTCGGGTTGTTGGTAAACATTGCGAGAGCGGAGATATCGTAATTCGCCAGATTGCACTGCCCAGCGATGTTGTTCCAGGAGACATCCTTGCGATTCCTGCCACCGGGGCATACGGCAGAAGTATGGCGAGCAATTACAACCACATACTCCGCCCACCTGTTGTCGTCGTGCGCGATGGCTCCGCACGAATCATCATTCGGCGCGAGAAAATCTCCGATTTACTGGCGCTGGAAGAGGGTTAACTCGTCGGGTTCATCGGGAGAGCGTCCCAATGTGGGAGAGTTAGCCAGTGGGAAACGATCAATTAGCGCGCTCGATATCTATCGGGCTGCTGGGTGCTGGCTCAGTGGGAAGTAGCGTTGCCCAACAGTTGCTCGCTGGCCATGATGATCTTGCCGCTCGCGCCGGAGCCAATCTCGACTTAGTCGCAGTAGCCGTCCATGATGGAAAAAAAGCTCGCCCCGAGCTAGAGCAGGCTGGCGTAAAAGTAACTACAGATGCCACGTCGGTCGTGAACGATCCAAGCATTGATGTCATCATCGAAGTTATCGGTGGCATCGAACCTGCGCGCACGCTGATTCTCGCTGCGCTCAACTCGGGCAAATCTGTTGTCACGGCAAATAAAGCGCTCTTGGCACAACATGGTGGTGAATTGTTTGAAGCTGCAGCAAAAAATAATGTAGATCTCTATTTCGAAGCCGCAGTGGCAGGCGCAATTCCAATCATTCGACCGCTTCGCGATTCGCTTGCTGGAGATCACGTTCTGCGGGTTATGGGAATCGTCAATGGCACGACCAACTTCATTCTTAGCAAGATGTCTGAGCAAGGAATATCTTTTGAATCGGCGCTTAGAGAAGCTCAAGCTCTTGGTTTTGCCGAGGCAGACCCAACCGCTGATGTCGAAGGCTTTGATGCGGCAGCAAAGGCATCAATTCTCGCCAGTCTTGCTTTCCATTCTCGTGTGAGTGGCAGCGATGTTTACCGAGAAGGAATCTCCGAAATCACGGCGGACGTCGTGCAGATCGCATCGGATATGGGCCATGTCGTCAAACTTCTTGCAATAGCTGAGTTAACTGCAGATGGGCGAATTGCAGTTCGGGTGCATCCTGCACTCATTCCAAATACGCATCCACTTGCTGCTGTTCGGAACTCGTTCAATGCAGTTTTCGTAGAAGCAGAAGCCGCCGGGGAATTGATGTTCTACGGTCGTGGTGCCGGGGGTGCACCGACGGCGTCTGCGGTCCTGGGAGATTTAGTAGCAGTTGCTCGACATAAAGTTATTGGTGGTTTGGGACCAAAAGAGAGCACATATGCAGAGCGGGAGATCGCTCCGATGGGTCAAACTCTTACGCGTTATCTCATCAGATTAAATGTCAATGATCGCCCAGGAGTACTTGCCTCTGTGGCAAACATCTTTGCGTCGCACTCCGTCTCTATTCAAACTGTTCGACAAGATGGCTCGGGTGCGCAAGCAGAGCTCATTGTTGTCACGCATTCAGCTCCTGACGCTGCACTCGCAGAAACTGTCGAAGGATTGCGTAAGCTCGACACTGTTCGTTCAGTGGAGAGTGTGATTCGTGTCGAAGGGGGGAGTAATTGATGTTTGGCAAGAAGCAAGCGCGACCTTGGCGCGGCGTTATCAATGAGTATAAGCACCGACTTCCCGTCTCTTCGAAGACCCCGATAGTCACGCTCAATGAAGGCGGCACACCGCTGGTCTATGCATGTGTGCTCTCTGAAATGTTAAATGGCGAAGTGTGGGTAAAAGTTGAAGGCTCGAATCCAACGGGTTCCTTTAAAGATCGTGGCATGACGATGGCGATGAGTAAAGCCGCTGAAGATGGTGCGAAAGTTGTTGTCTGTGCATCAACAGGAAACACCAGTGCAAGTGCTGCCGCTTACGCGACTAAGGCGGGAATGATTCCTGCAGTTTTAGTGCCACAGGGAAAGATTGCGATGGGCAAGCTAGCGCAAGCAGTTATTCACGGCGCGAAACTCTTGCAAGTAGATGGCAACTTCGATGATTGCTTGACGCTTGCTCGGCAACTTGCAGATAACTATCCAGTTGCACTTGTTAACTCGGTTAACCCATTTCGTTTGCAGGGTCAAAAGACTGCAGCTTTCGAGATCGTTGATACGTTGGGATTTGTGCCAGATATCCATGCTCTTCCAGTAGGAAATGCTGGAAACATCACGGCATATTGGATGGGTTATAAGGAGTACCACCGCGATCGCATCGCCAAATCGCTACCGCAGATGTGGGGCTACCAAGCAGAGGGAGCAGCTCCAATCGTTCGCGGTGCGATAGTTGAGAAACCTGAGACCATCGCAACTGCAATTCGAATTGGAAACCCCGCTTCATGGAAGGAAGCAGAGGCAGCGCGCGATCAATCGCATGGGCGCATTGAATCGGTAACCGATGAGGAGATCTTGAGCGCCTATCGACTTATTGCGGGGCGAGAGGGAATCTTCTGCGAACCATCCTCTGCCGCTGGGCTTGCCGGATTACTCAAAGCAAAGGCCGCCGGTCGGTTACCAAAAAATCAGAAAATCGTGATTACCGTGACCGGCAATGGGTTAAAAGATGTGCAGTGGGCGCTCGAAGGCTCGGCAGACCCTATTGTTATCCCCGTCTCGCTAAGTGAAGCAGCAAAGGTTTTGGAGTTGTCCTAATGGTCTCTCGTCCGACATTTCGCGCTACACCGGTAACCGTTCGCGTCCCGGCAACAAGTGCAAATCTCGGCGCAGGTTTTGATTGCTTAGGTTTAGCTCTTGAGATTTATGATGGATATGCAGCTCAAGTGCTCGATGAACCTGGCTTGGATGTAGAAGTAGCTGGCGAAGGCGCGAATACCATTCGCACGGATGAAAAGAATCTAGTGATTTCATCTATGAATGCTGCATTCGATCACATGGGTGGTCGCCCGCGCGGATTAGCGCTCCGCGCGCTTAACGCGATTCCACATGGTCGAGGTCTTGGCTCCTCATCGAGCGCGATCATCGGCGGGCTCTTTCTTGCACGTTCACTAGTCATCTCTGGCAGCGAACGCCTCAATGACAATGATCTTCTTGCGCTCGCGACCGAGATCGAAGGTCACCCTGACAACGTGGCCGCTGCTTTCCATGGTGGTGCGACTATCGCATGGGTTGAAGATGGTTCCGGTAAAGCAATTTCAATTCCCGTAGATATGCGAATCATGGCAATTGCATTTATACCCTCTGATTCAGGTGAGGTCGCGACCAAAAAAGCTCGAGCTCTTTTGCCTGAAACAATTCCGCATATTGATGCTGCTGTGAATATCTCACGAAGCACTCTCATGGTTGAAGCGTTAGCTCGAAAACCAGAGTTGCTTTTTGCCGGAACGGAAGATCGTATTCATCAGTTTTATCGACAGGGTCAGATGCCAAAGAGCTATGAATTGATGACTAAGCTCCGCGATGCGGGAGTACCAGCTTTCATCTCAGGTTCTGGGCCAACTGTCCTTGCGCTCCATTATGGAAATATCGCCGATGCCCAAGAGATTGCGCGCGCTGGCGGAGATTCATTTACAACCCAGATTGTTGGAGTAAGCGCCCAAGGCGCACATATATATAACGGCTAGCAGCGCTCCCGTTTTTCAGGGGAGCAGCCGTGATTTGCCTAGCTCCCGCCCCTGGGTGTTACGCTTAAGCCCTCGCTCCGGGATCTATCCCGAACCAGTCGAGAATCTAGAAAAATTAGCAGCCCTAAATATCTAGAAATCTGCGCGAAATCCTAAAAATTCCCAGCGCATCTTCAGATAAACCAAAGCATGATGAATGAGGCATAGTGAGTGAAGTAAGTACTCGAAAAGCAAAGCCAGCTGGCGATCTATCCGCCATGTTGTTGCCAGAGCTTCGTAAGGTCGCCACCCAATTGGGTATCGAAGGCGCTGCGAAGTTAGCCAAAGGTGATTTAGTCCAGGCCATCGCCGATTTGCAAGCAGCCAATCGTGCTGCAGCAGCGAAGGAGAAAGAGGCGCGTCAACAGGAGCGTGATGAGCGCCGTAAAGAGCGGAATCAAAACCGCAACGAGAATTCGAAGCGTTCACAATCAAAAGGTGGCCGTAATGATGGCGATACCGGTGATGATGGTGACGATGAGGATGACTCTGATGGCGATGGCGATGGCGAGGGCGATCGCGTGAATCAGCGCGAGAGCGGATCTCAGTCTGCAGAGCCATCACGGGCAGGCGATTCCGATGATCGCTCTGGCGACCGTAACAACCGCGACCGCGGTAACAGAGATCGTGATAGTCGAGACCGCGATAGTCGAGATCGTGATGGTGGCCGTCGAGATCGACACCGCGATCGGGGCGATCGGGGCGACCGGGGAGATAGAGGCGACCGTAATCGCGACCGAGGCGAACGGGATATGACCATCCGAGAGGATGATGTCTTGATTCCCGTTGGTGGATTGCTCGACATTCTCGAGAATTATGCATTCGTGCGGACCGCAGGGTACCTGCCAAGTCCCAACGATGTTTATGTATCGATGCAGCAAGTTCGACGATACGCATTGCGCAAAGGTGATGTGATCACTGGCGCTGTTCGTGAACCACGAGATGGTGAACGACGCGAGAAGTTCAATGCGCTGATTCGCTTGGACACAATCAATGGAATGGATCCGGAAGAGTCGCGCGATCGCGTTGAATTCAACAAGCTCACGCCGCTCTATCCGCAAGAGCGACTACGTCTTGAGACACAACCAAATATCTTAACTACTCGCGTTATTGATTTGATTGCGCCAATCGGTAAAGGACAACGTGGATTGATTGTCTCGCCACCAAAAGCTGGTAAGACTATGGTCCTCCAATCAATTGCCAATGCGATCACGACAAATAATCCAGAGTGTCACCTGATGGTGGTACTAGTTGATGAACGTCCAGAAGAAGTTACTGATATGCAGCGCTCCGTCAAAGGTGAAGTCATTTCTTCGACGTTCGATCGTCCAGCAGAAGATCACACTACTGTGGCAGAACTTGCGATTGAACGTGCAAAGCGTCTAGTGGAATTAGGGCACGATGTCGTTGTGCTTCTCGATTCCATCACTCGCCTTGGTCGTGCGTACAACATTGCAGCTCCAGCAAGCGGACGAATTCTCTCCGGTGGCGTTGATTCAGCAGCGCTCTATCCACCAAAGAAGTTCTTCGGCGCCGCACGTAATATCGAAGATGGCGGTTCATTAACGATTCTTGCAACTGCGCTCATCGATACCGGTTCTCGTATGGACGAAGTGATCTTCGAAGAGTTCAAGGGCACTGGAAATATGGAGCTGAAGCTAGATCGCCGCATGGCTGATAAGCGAATCTTCCCGGCAGTTGATGTTGATGCTTCGGGTACTCGTAAGGAAGAGATCCTCATGGGAGCTGAAGAGCTCAATATCGTGTGGAAATTACGACGAGTGCTTCATGCTCTTGACCCACAACAAGCGCTCGAGCTTCTCCTTGAGAAGATGAAGGGAACCAAATCCAACGTGGAGTTCTTGATGCAGGTACAGAAGACCACGGTCGGACCAGGCTCAGAGAGCGATAAATAGTTAGCTAGAAGGCAGGTAGTTCCTGGTGTGGAGCGCACGGATTGGCTCTGCGCCAGGGCTATCAGTACCCTTAAGCCCTTACGAATTACTGGCTCACGGGAGCGTGCAAGCGAGCTCGACCCAGTGATGTGAAATATGAAATGGAGTATGACAATGAAGGCTGAGATTCATCCAGAGTATGTCGAGACAACTGTCTCCTGCTCATGTGGCGCAACATTCACCACGCGCTCTACTGCAAAGAGCGGCGCAATTTCTGTTGATGTTTGTTCTGTCTGCCACCCGTTCTACACCGGCAAGCAACGCATCCTTGATACTGGTGGACGAGTTGCACGCTTCGAAGAGCGTTTGAAGAAGTCAGCTAACAAAAAGTAACTTTCCTTAAACCGCACCTTCGCCTGCGCTCGCAGGCTGGTGCGGTTTTTTTATTCGAGGGGTGAATTAGAACAGTGACTAGTAGCTCAGCTAGCGATCGATTTGCTAGTGCAGATGATCTCGTTGCAGAGCACGCGAGCATTGAAGCGCAATTGGCAGATCCATCTATCCATGGTGATAGTGGGAAAGCGCGCCAGTTAGGCAAACGCTACGCGCAACTTGGTCCAATTGTTGCTGGCTATAAACGGTGGCGAGCAGCAAACGAAGATTTGGCTGCAGCGCGCGAGTTGGCAAAAGAAGATGAATCTTTCGCTGCAGAAATTCCACAATTAGAAGTCGGAGAAACAGAGGCAGCACAAGCGCTAGAAGAGTTATTACTTCCGCGCGACCCTAATGATGATCGCGATGTGATTATGGAAATTAAGGCAGGAGCAGGAGGAGAGGAGTCTGCACTTTTCGCAGGCGACCTCCTTCGTATGTATTTACGGTATGCCGAGGTTCAGGGCTGGAAAGCAGAAATTATTGATGCCACGGAGAGTGATTTAGGTGGCTACAAGGATGTTTCCATCGCAATTAAAAGTAAGGGCGTGGTCGAGCCAGGTCGAGCGCCATATGCCAAATTGAAATTTGAAGGTGGCGTTCATCGAGTGCAACGAGTTCCAGAGACAGAATCGCAGGGACGTATTCACACTTCTGCCGCCGGAGTACTCGTCCTACCTGAGGCGGATGAAATCGATGTGGAATTAAATATGAGTGATGTTCGGGTCGATGTCTATCGATCGAGCGGCCCTGGCGGACAGAGCGTTAACACCACAGATA
>CAZLOJ010000014.1:0-26100 GCA_964561165.1 uncultured Bifidobacterium sp.
GTCAGGGTTAAAACTAAATACATACTCGTGGTGAAACTGGATTTCGATCCAGGCCCTTGGTCCAGAGGCCGAGGAATTCACTGCGGAGGACCTCTGGAATATCGAAAGGCCAACAATGGCACGTTTAGTTGGTGTGGATCTCCCACGCGAAAAGCGCGTTGAGATCGCACTTACATATATTTTCGGGGTGGGGCGAACTCGTTCAATCGAGACTCTCGCTGCAACCGGAATCAATCCCAATACTCGCGTCAAAGATCTAGAAGAGAGCGATCTCATCAAGCTCCGTGAGTACATTGAAAGCAAATTCAAGATCGAAGGCGATTTACGCCGTGAAATCGCATCTGATATTCGCCGCAAGGTTGAAATCCAGTGCTACCAAGGAATTCGTCACCGTAAGGGGCTTCCCGTACGTGGCCAACGCACACATACCAATGCTCGTACTCGCAAGGGTCCACGCGTTGCAATCGCAGGCAAGAAGAAGGTGACTAAGTAATGGCAACTAAACCAGCAGCTGCTGCTTCCGGAAAAGCAAAGCCCGCAGCAAAGATTCGCAAGAAAGAGAAGAAGAATGTTGCAGTTGGACAAGCTCACATCAAGAGCACCTTCAACAACACCATCGTCTCAATCACTGATCCAACTGGAGCTGTCATCGCATGGTCTTCATCTGGCCAGGTCGGGTACAAGGGTTCGCGTAAGTCCACGCCATTTGCTGCTCAACTTGCAGCTGAAGCGGCAGCGCGTCGCGCACAGGAGCACGGTGTTCGCAAAGTTGATGTTTTCGTTAAGGGTCCAGGATCAGGTCGCGAGACTGCAATCCGTTCCCTCCAGGCTGCTGGCCTAGAAGTTGGTTCCATCTCTGATGTAACCCCAGCGCCACATAATGGTTGCCGTCCACCAAAGCGTCGTCGAGTCTAAGGAAAGGGGAGAAAAACATGGCTCGTTATACCGGAGCAGATTGCAAGCGTTGCCGTCGCGAGAAAGTAAAGCTCTTCCTTAAGGGCTCAAAATGCGATGGACCAAAGTGTCCAATCGAGTCACGTCCATACCCACCAGGTGAGCATGGTCGTGGTCGAACAAAAGAGAGTGAATACTCACTTCAGATGCGCGAGAAGCAAAAGTGCGCGCGTATCTATGGCGTTCTTGAGAAGCAATTCCGCGGTTACTACCAAGAGGCAAACCGCCTTACCGGTCGTACTGGCGAGAACTTGCTCCGTATTCTCGAATCACGTCTTGATAACGTGGTCTATCGCGCAGGTTTTGCAAAGAGCCGCGATATGGCCCGCCAGCTCGTGCGCCACGGCCACTTCTTGGTCAATGGCGAGAAGGTAAACATTCCTTCTTATCGAGTAGCTCCATCATCAGTGATTGATCTACGTCCATCATCACATGACCTCACACCATTCATCGTTGCAAGCGCTGAGCTAGGCGAACGTCCAGTTCCAGCGTGGATGGAAGTTGTTGGATCCAAGATGCGAATCCTGGTTCACTCGCTTCCAGAGCGATCTGTAATTGATACGCAAGTTCAAGAGCAGCTAATCGTTGAGTTCTATTCCAAGTAATAAGTAATAAGTAATGAGTAGTTAGCAGTACAGCAAGACCCGTACCGCCAGGCCTGGCGGTGCGGGAAAGAAAGAAAAGCGGAGATCAAATAGCGGATCTCCATTAGTTACGGAGGATCATCAGTGCTAATCGCGCAGCGCCCCATCCTTACCGAAGAAGTAGTAAGTGAGTACCGTTCCCGTTTCATCATCGAACCGCTGGAGCCTGGCTTTGGTTATACGTTGGGCAACTCCCTACGTCGTACCTTGCTCTCCTCGATTCCAGGCGCCGCTGTTACAAGCGCGCGCGTTGAGGGAGCGCTTCATGAATTCACCACTCTCGAGGGTGTGAAGGAAGATCTCACTGAGATCGTCCTTAACCTAAAAAATCTCGTGCTCTCATCAGAGCATGATGAGCCAGTAGCTCTTTACATCCGTAAGAGCGGCGAAGGCACCATTACTGGAGCCGATGTAGTCGTATCTGCAGGCGTCGAGGTTCATAACCCAGAGCTACACATCGCAACACTTAACTCGAAGGCAAATGTGCAGATTGAATTGACCGTTGAGCGTGGCCGTGGCTACGTCACTGCAATTCAGAATAAGCAAGCTGGTCAAGAGATCGGTCGCATTCCTATCGACTCCATATATTCGCCAGTACTCAAGGTGACGTACAAAGTCGAGGCAACTCGTGTCGAGCAGCGCACCGACTTTGATCGATTAGTTCTCGATGTCGAGACCAAGCGTTCGATGAGCCCACGCGATGCAATGGCATCTGCTGGAAAGACTCTTGTCGAACTATTCGGCCTCGCACGTGAGCTCAATGTTGATGCAGAAGGTATCGAAATCGGACCTTCCCTCACCGATGCAGCGCTCGCTGCAGATCTTGCGCTTCCAATCGAAGACCTTGATCTCACTGTTCGTTCCTACAACTGCTTGAAGCGTGAAGGGATCCACACAGTTGGTGAATTGGTAAGTCGAAGCGAAGCTGATCTTCTAGACATTCGAAATTTCGGTTCGAAGTCAATCGATGAGGTCAAGGCGAAGCTTGTCTCGATGGGTCTACAACTCAAAGACAGCCCAATTGGATTCGACCCAACTCTTTCGCCTGGATATCACGACAATGGTGATGATTTCGGTGACGATGAGTTTTATGCGGTTGAGCCAGTCGAGCCACGCGCTGAAGAAGAAAGAGAGTAGATAAATGCCAAAGCCAAGTAAAGGTCCACGCCTTGGTAGTGGTCCCGCGCATGAGCGCCTCCTTCTAGGAACGCTCGCTACTCAATTAATCAAGCATGGCAAGATTGAAACCACACTTGTCCGCGCGAAGCGACTTCGACCTTATGTCGAGAAGCTCATCACCGCAGGCAAAAAGGGTGATCTCGCTGCTCGTCGTCGCGTCATGAAGGTCATCACTGAAAAGGGTGCGGTGCACTCACTTTTCACTGAGATTGGTCCTCGTTTCGCACAACGCAATGGTGGTTATACCCGAATCACCAAAATCGGAATTCGTAAGGGCGATGCTGCTGACATGGCAGTAATCGAGATCATTGCTGAGGGAACGCCAGATAAGAAGAAGGTTCTCTCTCAGGCAGAGGCAATCGCTAAGCGCGCTGCTAAGGCAGAGAGCACTAAGAAGGCAGCCGCAGCTCGAGTTGCTGATCGAAGCGCAGCTCGCGCAAAGGTCGCAGAGCGAATCGCATCCCGCGCAGCAGCTCCAGTAGCTTCCGCGAAGAAGAGTTCAAAGAAGGCTGATTCTGTGGATGTTGCTGAGAGCGCCGCAACAGAAGAGAGTGCACCTTCAGCAAAGAAGAGCACAGCGAAGGCTCCTGCTAAGAAAGCTGCAGCAAAGAAAGCTCCAGCGAAAAAGGCAGCAAAGAAAGCTCCTGCAAAGGCTGCTGATTCAAAGAAGAGCTCGAAGTAGTACCAGGCAACGCGCACGCTACTTCGTCAATAGTTACCGTGTCAGAACCCGTCCTCGAAAGCGCGGACGGGTTCTCGCGTATTCGGGTTGATTGCCAATACGACGGCACGAATTTCTCTGGTTGGTCGATTCAGCCGGATAGACGTAGCGTGCAAGGTGTCATTGAAGATGTTTTCTCACGCGTTCTGGATTATGAGATAGCAACAACAGTTGCAGGACGTACTGATGCTGGCGTCCACGCACTTGGTCAAGTTTTCCATTTTGATCTTCCTGAAAACTTACACGCTAACTGGAACCTCGAATCACTTTTGTACATCGCAAATCGGATTCTCACCTCGGAAATTCGCATTGTTTCCATCGGCGAGACTTCGAAAGATTTCCACGCTCGGTACAGTGCACTTCGTCGCCGTTATCGTTACCAATTACTTGACGACGCCAGGACGCTCAATCCTTTAGAGCGAGTCGCAACCGCGAGCTATCACCGCCCACTTGATGAGCAACTTATGAATGCGGCGAGCGCACTGCTGCTTGGTGAGCATGATTTCGCAGCCTTCTGCAGAGCGCGAGAAGGCACAACGACCGTCCGCCACCTGGAGACTTTTTCATGGACGCGAGTAAATAGTGGTGCAGCTAGCGGCGCGTTGACTGCGACGATCGTGGCTGATGCTTTCTGTCACAACATGGTTCGTTCGCTCGTCGGAGCGATGATGATGGTCGGAGATGGGCGATGGGCCCCCGAGAAGCCGGTAGAGATTCTCCGTTCAAAGGAGAGACATAGCCATATCGCACCCGCGGCTGGGCTCACCCTGATGGAGGTGGAGTACCCGCCGGCCAGTGAATATGGGCAACGAGCTCGACGAGTCACGGCAGAATCCACGCGCCACACGCACCCGATTAGCGGGGTTCCGGGGAGCTGATTTTCCGCGATTTTGACCGGCTTGGGCCATGACAGGTACCCTCTACCTCTTGCTACCTCGTGCCTGGTGGCGCCTCTAACGCGCCGGGTAATGAGTAAGAGCAGTGTCACCAGAAGATCCAGTAGACCGAGTAGCCCTAATAGAGAGTAAGTGAGGTTGGCGTGCGTACTGCGAGCCCAAAGGCGTCTGAGATTACGCGTACCTGGCACATCATCGATGCCAAGGACGTGGTGTTAGGTCGTCTAGCAACCCATGCAGCTGCGCTCCTTCGCGGCAAGCACAAGCCGACCTTCGCCCCCCACATGGATACCGGTGATTTTGTCATCGTCATCAATGCTGGCGAGATCGCACTTACCGGTTCCAAGAATGCAAACAAATTGGCGTTCCGCCACTCAGGTTATCCAGGTGGTCTTACCGCAACAACTTATGCAGACATGATGGCAACTCATCCAACCCGCGCAGTTGAAAAAGCGATTCGTGGCATGCTGCCAAAGAATTCGCTCGGTCGCGCGCAGATCACAAAGTTAAAAGTCTATGCAGGCGCGGAACATCCGCACGCTGCACAGAATCCAGTTCCGTTTTCCATCAACCAAGTGTCCCAAATTTCCTGATAGGTGCGTGCAATGTCTGATTTCTCCAATGTAGATGTCACTCTCGACGATGACTTCGAGACTCCTACAAGCTATTCATCAAGCACTCCTGCACCTGCGACTAATCGCTCGGCAATCACTGCACCTGGCGCTGGCGTCGGTCGACGTAAAGAGGCAATTGCGCGCGTTCGTCTCGTCCCCGGAACAGGAAAGTGGAGTCTTAATGGACGCCCACTCGATGTTTACTTCCCAAATAAAGTGCACCAACAATTGGTCTCAGAGCCTTTCCGCACTGTCGGCGTCGATGGAAATTACGATGTCATTGCGTTGATTAATGGTGGCGGCGTCTCCGGTCAAGCTGGAGCCCTTCGCCTTGGCGTTGCTCGCGCGCTGAACGCGATTGACGTTGATGCACATCGACCTTCGTTGAAGAAGGCAGGCTTCTTGACTCGTGATGCTCGCGTTATTGAGCGCAAGAAGTACGGCCTCAAGAAGGCACGTAAGCGTTCGCAGTACAGCAAGCGTTAAAGCGCTGTAAGCACAGTAGCATCGCGCACATGGCGCTCTTCGGAACCGATGGTATCCGGGGACGTTTCGGCGAATTCCTCACTACAGAGCTCGCAGAGCGAGTAGCTTTTGCTGCTGGTCGCTTCATTCCAGTGCACTCGAAAGTTCTCATCGGTCGGGATCCTCGAAGTTCTGGAGCGCTCCTTGAAAACGCAATCAGCACAGGCTTCACTAAAGCTGGTCATGATGTCATTTGCATCGGAGTAATTCCCACTCCAGGCCTAGCGTTTCTAACTTTGGAGCCGGGCGTTGCACTTGGCGTGATGATTACCGCTTCACACAACCCTGCTGAAGATAATGGGATAAAGATATTCGGTCATGATGGGATGAAGATTCCCGATCAACTCGAAGTTGAGATTGAATCGTGGGTCAATTCAACGGAGAAAATTGAACCGGTTGCTGCGAGTGAACTTGGGAAAAGTACCGCTGATGCAGCGGCAATTGTGCGGTATATAACGCATCTTAAATCGTCCATCGATGTCTCACTTTCGGGGCTCACTCTAATTCTTGATTGTGCAAACGGATCCGCAGCTCATATTGCGCCACAGATCCTGCGAGATTTAGGTGCAACCGTTCAGGTAATCGGAGGAGAGCCAAACGGAGTAAATATCAACGCGGGCGTTGGATCGACGTATCTTGATGTACTCCAGAGCGCGGTGCGCGATTCAGGAGCTGATCTTGGAATAGCTCATGATGGAGATGCTGATCGTGCCCTACTAGTTGATAATCAAGGGGAGATTATTGATGGTGATGTCATTCTCGCCGCACTCGCGATTGCTATGTCTGCACAAGGGAAATTGAAAGAGAACACCGTCGTTACGACAGTGATGAGCAACCTGGGATTTCACAAGAAAATGGCAGAATTGGGAATTCGTGTCGAAGTCACAAACGTTGGCGATCGATATGTGCTTGAGCGAATTAATGAGGCAGGTTTATCCCTTGGTGGCGAACAATCTGGCCATGTAATCATTCGAGAACTAGCGACAACAGGTGATGGCATTCTCACCGCCCTGGCAATTTTGGCCCTTATTAAAAAAGGAACTTTTGCGGCAGAGTCGCTCGCAGGTATCTTCACCCGCTTTCCGCAAGTACTAGAGAATGTTCCAGTCATCGATAAGGCACTAGCACTAGCAGATGTTGATGTCTGCGCTGCAATAAGTGATGCTGAGAAATTGCTGGGCAAGAATGGTCGGATTCTGGTTCGTGCTTCAGGAACTGAGGAGCTAGTGAGGGTGATGGCAGAGGCCGATACTATTGAGCGCGCAAAGAAAGCTGTAGCATCAATCGTTCACATCGTGAGCGCTCGATATAAGGCGAAATAAGAGCCCCATTACTGCTTGAGAAAAAGGGAGCGGGTAACGCAACAATGTGTGGAATTGTCGGATACACCGGAGATTCCAATGCAACAATTCCGCTACTCGAAGGTTTGGCTCGTCTTGAATATCGTGGTTACGACTCCGCAGGTATTTCCATCCTCGCCGATGGGAAGATCACTACCGCCAAGCGAGCGGGAAAGTTGGCGGTCTTAGTAGCCGCGCTCAAAGAGAAATCACTTCCCAATGGTCTGGTGGGCATCGGGCATACCCGTTGGGCGACTCATGGTTCGCCCATCGATCGCAATGCGCATCCGCACCTTGACCCAGATGGCAAAGTTGCTTTGATTCATAATGGAATCATTGAGAATTATCACTCATTGAAAGTAGCTTTAGAAAATCAGGGGCATGACTTTAGTTCTGATACCGATTCTGAAGTCGTTGCCCATCTTCTCGGAGCCGAATATTCACGGGTCAACGATTTAACTACTGCGATGGAGAAAGTTTGCAAGCAATTGAAAGGAAACTTCTCTCTTGTTGCAATTGCGATTGATTCTCCGGGCACGCTTGTTGGTGCGCGCCGCAACTCACCATTAGTTGTTGGCTTAGGCGATGGTGCTAATTTCCTCGCTTCAGATGTAGCTGCATTTATCTCTTTCACAAAGCGCGCATTAGAGATTGGGCAGAATCAAATAGTGACTCTTACTGCCTCAAGTTATTCAATCACCAACTTTGATGGTGAAGTCCAGCATGCGCGCGAATTTGAAGTGACTTGGGATGCCAGCGCTGCCGAGAAGAATGGCTTCCCGCACTTCATGGCGAAAGAGATCATGGAACAACCTAAGGCGCTGGCTGATTGTCTGCTTGGTCGAATCGATGAGCAAGGACGGTTAGCGCTCAACGAGGTTCGCGTAAGTGATGATGAATTAAGAGATATCGAGAAGATCATCATCATTGGATGTGGTTCTGCATTTCATGCAGGCATGATCGCAAAATATGGAATTGAACATTGGTCACGTATCCCAGTTGAAGTGGAATTAGCATCAGAATTTCGTTATCGAGATCCAATTATCACGCGGAATACTCTCGTACTTGCAATCTCCCAATCGGGCGAGACGATGGATACTTTGATGGCACTTCGTCATGCCAAGGAACAACGCGCCAAAGTAATTTCAATCTGCAATACCCATGGTACGTCGATTCCTCGAGAGTCCGACGGAGTGGTCTACACCCAGGCCGGACCGGAAATCGCCGTTGCATCAACGAAAGCTTTCTTGACGCAGATTGTGGCAGCGTACCTCGTTGGTTTGTATCTCGCACAAGTTCGAGGAGTTAAGTTCGTCGATGAAGTTCGCGACATTCTTGAGGAACTCGATGAGATGCCAACGAAAATTGAGAGATATTTAGAGACATCAGAGCGACTCAAAGAACTTGCTGAAGAGTTTCACAGCGCACAATCAATTCTCTTTCTCGGCAGGCATGTCGGATATCCAGTTGCGCTAGAGGGCGCCCTGAAGTTAAAAGAACTTGCGTATATGCATGCCGAAGGTTTTGCTGCTGGCGAATTGAAACATGGTCCTATTGCACTCATCGAAGAGGGCACACCAGTGTTGGTCGTAATGCCTAGTCCAGATAGTCCGCTACACGACAAGATGCTCAGCAATGTGCAGGAAATTCAAGCGCGTGGTGCGCGAGCCATCATCATCGCATCCGAGAGCGATTCAGCGATCGCCGATCCGCGAGCAATTCGAATACCCGACGCCCCCGTGCTTTTTCAACCATTACTGGCGGTTCTCCCGCTACAGCTCTTCGCCTATGAGTCGGCCGTTATTCGCGGATATGATGTAGATCAGCCAAGGAACTTGGCAAAGTCTGTGACGGTTGAATAAATGAAACATTTAGAACGTTCAGTTTCCTTGTTGATACGTAACGCCGCTATTGCAATGGGTGCGTTTACCTACATCACCTTTGATGTTCTGCATAGCGGGCCGCTGACAGAGCTAGATGCCACGATTGCGCGCTGGCAGCGCCCTGATCTTCCAGCGTGGGGTGATTGGGTCGTCTACAACCTCGACCATCTGGGGCTACGTGGTTTGACTGCGCTATTTCTCCTGTCGCTATCTATCTATTTGGGAAGAAAGTTCAGGACGTGGCGACCAATTAACCTCTCAATCGTCTCGCTCCTCGCATTGAATTTAGTTGTGGGGCTGGCCAAACTCGAATTTGGTAGAACGAAACCGAAATTGCAAATTGACCTACTCGACGCAGGTGGTATGTCGTATCCCAGCGGCCATGCGTCCAACGCGATTCTGACTTGGGGTTTATTTGCGTATCTTGCAGTCAAGTACTCAGCGCCGAGCCAATTAAGAACTCGCATTGGAACGTGGTCAGTCGTGGCAACTACTTTGTTAGTAGTGCTCGTCTCCCTCTTTCGCAATACCCATTGGCTCTCTGATCTCATCGGTGGGGTCAGTATCGGTGCAGCGTTACTTATGCTTATTGTGGCGATAGATCGCTTGGTGTCATCTAGTCGCACTCGTGCACCACGTTCAACCGAGGAGGTTCGCTCGTGATCAAGGGAATCGGTGTCGACGTTGTGGAAATATCCCGTTTCGCAGAATCTTTAGCGAGGACACCAGGTATGCGCGAACGCCTTTTCACTGAAAGCGAATTGGCAATCGCTGAGGAGACGCACCCGTCATTTCTTGCCGGTCGATTCGCAGCAAAAGAAGCGCTTGCGAAAGCGCTTGGCGTCCCAGACGGACTTGCGTGGCACGATGTCAATGTTCATCGAGCAGATAATGGTGCGCCAATCATGATCCTAAACGGAATTGCAAAGCAGCGAGCTGGAGCTGGAAAAATTCACCTTTCGATTTCCCACGATGGCCCTGTTGTAGTCGCAATGATCGTGATTGAGAACGCGCGTGGCTAAACCAATCTTTAGTGCGACTATTGATTATGAGCAGATTGCTCGAAATGCTCGTTCGATAATCGCCGCAACCAATGTTCCCCTCATGGCGGTAGTGAAAGCTGATGGTTATGGACATGGCTTAGTTGAGTCAGCGCGGGCCGCCCTTGCTGGGGGAGCAACCTATGTAGGCGTTGCTTTCATTGAAGAGGCAGTCACATTACGAGATGCTGGAATTACCGCGCCTATTCTTGCCTGGCTCACGCCACCAACAGCTGATTTCACGCGAGCATTAGATTTTACGATTGACCTTTCAATCTCTTCTTTCGATCAATTAACAGCGCTTTTAGCTGCAAGTGAAATCACGGGTGTAGTCCCGCGCGTACACCTCAAAGTGGATACTGGCATGACGCGATCGGGTGCGCTCGATGAATTCCCAGAACTCGTCAGCACAATTGGTGAGTTGATTGACGAAAGCAAGTTGAAGCTGGTGGGCACTTGGTCGCATTTAGCGTGTGCGGATGAACCTAACCATCCATTAAATCGTGAGCAGCGTGAGCGATTTCTGGCCGCGCTTGATTACATGGCAAGTGAAGGAATTGATCCGGGCATCAGGCACTTAGCAAATTCCGGCGCTGTGACGCATTTTCCAGATTTTCGTTTCGACATGGTGCGCTCTGGTCTTTTGCTCTACGGATATTTTCCAGGCGGTGCAGTAAGTGATCACTTCTCAGTAGCGCCAGCGATGGAGTTGAGCGCCGACGTTGCGTTAGTCAAACGGGTACCTGTGGGAGCGAGCGTTGGCTATGGCGCAACGGTTCGCTTAACGGAAGATAGATATATTGCGTTGCTACCACTGGGTTATGCAGATGGAATCCCAAGAAACCTCAAGAATCCCATCGATGTGTTAATTGCAGGTCAGCGCTATCCACTCATAGGACGAGTTTCGATGGACCAGGTAACTGTGGATCTTGGCTTAAGTACAACGGTCAAAGCAGGTGATCGAGCAATTTTCTTTGGCGGCAGTGGCGCCAGTAGCGCAGATGATTGGGCGAAAGCAGCCGGCACGATTTGTTATGAGATTCTCTCGAGAATCGGGGGCAGGGTGCCTAGGCTCGCCGGGAGAATTAATCCATACTAATCTTCGCGGAAAAGCGTAATCCTTGATGAGCGTTACTTCGGAAATAGGGAGCGGGTGCACAGTGTCCACGCTGTTGAGCGTTGCTCAGGTAAATGTCACATTCGGTGGATTACGCGCTCTAAAAGATGTGTATGTAGATTTGCACGAAAATGAAGTCGTCGGATTAATTGGACCGAACGGCGCTGGCAAGACAACTTTGCTCAATGCGATGTCCGGTTTGGTCAAACCCAATTCTGGAACATTTTCCCTTTACGGAAAGAGTGAAGATTGGCCAAGGCCGCACGAGTTGGTCGACCACGGCATCAGCAGAACATTGCAAGGGGTGGGGCTCTTCCCAGATTTAACTGTTCTAGAGAATGTCATGATTGGCGCTCATAAGTTTGCTCGAGCAGGGCTTGGTCGAGCTTTGCTTGGACGCACTGCAAAAGATGAACGGGTGCTTCGCGAACGCGCCCTGCTGGCATTAGAACGCGTGTATGCCGGAGGGTTGGCGGATCGGCGAGCAGATACGTTGGCCTATCCAGAGACAAAACGAGTAGCAATTGCTCGTGCGCTGATTTCAGAACCGAAAATACTCTTACTCGATGAACCAGCCGGTGGTCTTGGCAAAGAAGATATTGATTGGCTTGGTTTGCTGATAAAGAACTTACGTCGAGAGTGTTCAATTATCTTGGTCGAACACCATATGGACGTTGTGATGGCTGTATGCGAAAAATTGTACGTATTAGATTTTGGCGAGGTAATCGCAAGCGGGAGCGCTGAAAAAGTTCGGCAAGATCCTGCAGTGATCGCGGCGTATCTTGGCACGGCAGCGAGCGAATTATGACCCTTCGAGTTCGCGGTTTAACAATCGATCATGGCGCAATTCGCGCAATTTCGAACGCGACCTTCAACGTTCCGCGAGGGTCAATCACTGCAATCATCGGCGCAAACGGTGCGGGCAAATCTACGCTCCTTCGAACCATTTCAGGTCTCAAGCGCGCGACAACGGGAAGCATCTTGTGGGATGAGATTTCACTTGAGCATTTGCAGACTGAACAGATCGTGCGACGAGGAATCATCCATGTTCCCGAAGGGCGCTCTGTCGTCACTGAATTGACTGTCCATGAAAATCTGATGCTTGGGGGAGTGTGGCGACTTCGCGCACAGAAGGAAGATGTCGCCGCTGCAATCGAAGAGGTGTATCAACTCTTTCCTCGATTAAATGAGCGCAAGAAGCAACGAGCAGACACGCTCTCAGGAGGCGAGCGACAAATGTTGGCAATCGGTCGCGGATTGATTGCGCGCCCACAATTACTGCTCCTTGATGAACCATCGCTTGGTCTTGCCCCATTAGTAGTGGAGCAGATTTTTCACACGCTATCTGAGTTACAAGGAAAAACTGGAATGACAATCCTGCTTGTCGAACAGAATGCGATGAGCGCGCTTCGGATTGCCTCTCAAGGAATAGTTTTAGATCAGGGACGCGTAGTGATTGCCGATAATGCTCGAGCAATCATGAATGACACGGCGCTTCGCCATGCCTACTTGGGCTACTGAGAAGGGGTGGGTGCGATGAATCTAATTAATACGCTAATTGCCGGAGTAAGTATTGGTGCCATCTACAGCCTCATTGCCTTCGCTCTGATTCTAGTTTGGCGCAGCACTCGCGTCGTTAATTTTGCTCAGGCTGGGCAAGCGGCATTCTCTACGTATGTTGGCCTGAGCTTCGAGGAAGCGTTTAACAATTTCTGGCTAGCGCTACTGGCGGCGATCATCGCCGGTGTTCTTGTGGGGGCGTTCGTTGAAGTGGTGATTGTCCGCTTTATCGTCAAGCGCGCGACATCTGCAGCGACTGTCACGGTTGCACCTGTGATTGCGATGTTAGGCCTACTTGGTATCTTCCAAGGAGTGATGGGTTTGATTTGGGGCGGGGAGTATCAGGCTTATCCGACCGCTTTTTCACGTGATGGCCTGACTATTAACGGTAGCCAGATTCCATTCTCACAGAACGACCTCTTCGTGTTATTGACGGTTATCGCTGCGATGTCGGTAGCCGCCCTCATCTTCCAGAAGACAAGCCTGGGATTAGCGATGCGTGCTGCTGCATTTGCACCTGAAGTCACTCGACTCTCTGGAATTCGAGTAAGTCGCATCCGGACTCTAGGGTGGGCATTTGCAGGTGGCGCCGGCGGTTTAGCAGGAGTTCTTGTTGCGCCAACGACATTCATCGCACCGAACTCGTTTGATCTGCTCTTAGTCTTTGGTTTCACTGCAGCGGTAATTGGTGGGCTCGATAGTTTGATTGGCGGCGTGCTAGGTGGGTTGGCGCTTGGTATCGGATTATCTGTTGTCACGGGATACCTCGGTGGTTCTTACACCTTTATGACAGCGTTCGTACTTCTGATTGTGGTGCTGCTGATCCGACCACAAGGAATACTGGGAGCGCGAGGTGCTCGTCGTGCGTAGTTCACATAAGCCAAGCGCCACAAAGCGAACCTTTCTCGCGCTCATCGTTGGAGTTATTCTCTTTTTCGGAAGTAACTTCATCGACGAGTACCGCATATTCCAAGGCGCTCAAGTTGCTGCATACCTTGTTGGCATTGTCTCCATCGTGTTACTCACTGGGTATTCAGGACAGATCACGCTCGGGCAAGGCGCTTTCATGGCTGTTGGTTCTTACTCGGCAGCGCTTGCGGTTCAAGAATTTGGATTACCTATCTGGATTACATTTTTTATTGCAGTACTAGCAGCCGCTCTCTTTGGTGCGATTATCGGAATCTCCGCTGGTCGATTGAGTGGTCCATATCTTGCAGGCGCCACACTTGCATTCGCTGTTGGTATTCCTGCGTTAGCCAATGCCATTCCGATTCTTGGTGGCGAGCAGGGATTGAGTTTTGATATTGGCTATGCACCTGGCAAATATGCAGACACAGTCTCACCATATAAATGGTTGTTTTGGATTTGTGCGTTATGCGCAATCATCGCTGTGGTCATCGCTGTGAACATCACCTCAAGTGGGCTCGGTCGACAGTGGCGAGCGGTGCGGGCACATGAGACCGCTGCTGCGCTCTGCGGTATAAATCCGGCGCGGAGCAAAGTAATGGCGTTCACAGTGAGCTCTGGTTTTGCAGGTCTTGCCGGCGTCTCGTTCTCTGCAACAGTAGGTTTGGTATCGCCATCGGGATTCACGTTAGCGCTCTCATTTCTATTGCTCACCGGTGCGATCTTGGGCGGTATCTCGCATATCTCGGGCGCCCTTGGTGGGGCGATCATCGTGGTCATCATCCCAACGCTCTTCGAAGCCTGGACAGAGGAGGCTTCACTTGGCGTTGCCACCTATTTGCCGGGCATCATCGTGAGCGCACTTCTGCTGCTGAGCATCGCGCTGGCCCCGGAAGGCCCCTCCGAGGCTCTCCATAAACTCCGCCGCAAGCACTGATCGGGTGCCCGGAATATCCCGGAATTCGGCGAGATACTCAGGGTTTTCTCGGGTAAAGGTTGGATAACAAATCACCTTCTGCTGGGTCTCCGGGGGTAGGGATAGATAGGCTCAGAACCCCATACCCGCTCTAAAACCTAGGGCTGGGCTGAAAGAAAGTCACGAATGGAAGGACATCCATGATTCGCGCACTTAAGAAACGAATCCTTGCAGGAGTATCACTACTTGCTGTCACTGGACTCGTCGTTTCTGGTATTCCTGCGCAAGGCGCAGCAACGCCAGGTGTAACGAAGGACACAATCACTCTCGGAATGAGCAGCGCGCAGAGCGGTGCGGCATCTCCCGGTTACAACAAAGTCGGACCTGCGATGCGGGCCTACTTCAATTACATCAATGAGAAGGGCGGCGTCTACGGTCGCAAGATTGAGCTCAAGCTCGAGGACGATAAGTACGTTCCGACAAACGCCGTAAACAAAGTCAACAAGTTAATTTTGCGCGACAAGGTATTCGCTCTCGTGGGAAATCTTGGTACTGCAACGCACACTGCTGCGTTGAAGAAGACGCCAATCATCAAGCAGAGCGTTCCAGATCTATTTGTGAACACTGGATACAGCGGCTTCGCTAATCCAAAGAAGTACCCAACAACCTTCATGTATCTGCCTTCCTACATCATGGAAGCCAAGGTGATGGCGAAGTACATCAAGGATAAATTCCCAGGCAAGAAGGTCGGCATCCTCTATCAGGATGATGATTTCGGTAAAGATGGACTTGCTGGCTTTAAAGCTGGTGGCCTAACTTTCGTAGCAGGCGGAACGCAGAAGTATGCGTCGCTCTCACAGGCAACTGTGGGTCTTACTGCGCAGATGACCGCGCTTAAGAGTTCTGGCGCTGAAGTCATCATTCTCTTTGGTGTCACCAGCGCAACTGCAGTAGCGCTACGCACCGCTGCCGGACTTGGATATGGCACGACATGGGGTCCACAATTCATCATGGGTTCTGTTGGTGCTGATCCAACAACTCTCCTCACCCTCGCAGGTGCGACAACAGCCGAACTTCGAGCCGCAACTCTTCGCTCACTTACCGGTGCACTTAGCCTCTCCTTCCTCCCCGCAGCTACTGACACTGAGGATGAGTACGTGAAGAAGTTCATCGAAATCAACACTGCATATAACAAGGGTGTTGCCTGGGATAACAACGTGCTCGTTGGAATGAATCAAGCAATGCTCATCGTGCAAGCACTTCGTGCAGCCGGCGAGAATCCAACTCGAGCTTCTCTGATTTCAGCGCTTAAGAGCAAGGGTGGAACTTTTGCTTCGGCTGGTTACTCCAAGTTAGAGAGTGCTAACAATGTCGGATACACCGGCTACTGGGTTGGACGTTACAACTCCACTGGTGTAATCGCTCCTGTTGATGGCGGAAAGCCTGTTGTCTACACAACAGATTCCAGCACCACTAATGGCGATGTAGCCGTATCCACCTTCACCCGCCCAGCAATGCCTGCTGACGGCGTCCCAACTAATAAGTAAGCGAAAGAAAAGGAGAATAAGAAATGAGACTTACTCTTAATAAGACTCGCCGCAACATGGCGCTCCTTCTCTCGGTAGCGCTTATTGGAGCGGTCCTCGGTTTCCCGACTGCAGCAACTGCAGCAGATCCAACATGTACCACTGCAGCTGCAGTGACCACATGTACAGGTGAAACAAGCGATACCGCTAAGTATGAAGTTCGCGTTCCGGATGATTTCAATGGAACACTTCTACTGTGGTCGCACGGCTATACCTATGTAGCGAAGATCCCAGCTCAAGTTCCAATACTTGGTGGTGGGGGAAATGACCTTCGTGCAACTATCGCACCGGGCGCACCAGATTCCATGGTGACTGCAAATGCACTCCTGAATCAGGGCTACGCACTTGCCGGCTCCGGATTTGCTGTCCCGGGTTGGAACGCTGAGTCTGCAGTCAAAACGAATGTTGAACTCTTGGGTATCGTCAAGAATAAGTTCCCTCAAATCAAGCGCACTGTTGCGTGGGGAGCTTCACTCGGTGGCACCATTACACAACGCCTTGCTGAGACCAATCCAAAGTTGATTGATGCCGCACTTCCGGTGATGGCGTTCAATAACCTCGATAAGGTCACCGGAAGCAACGGCGGATATGGCACCGATGCGGTCTGGCTCTTCAAGATGTTCTTTGATCCAACAATCAAGGGCTTCGGGTATACCGCTGGTCCTGCTGGATTTGGTGAAGCAGCAACGGATTTCACAAAGGTACTTATCGCTATCCAAGCAATTCAGGCCGGATTGACTAAATCTGGTGCTGATACCTGGCCAGCAACAGCAACTCTTGTACCGGCAGCCGTTAAGGCAGCGCTACCAGCGCGAAGCGCGCTCTTGATGATCGGCCTACTCTCCGGAATGCCACTTCGAAGCACCAGCTTCGATGGCGTTACTGGAACTCCAATCGACACCTCCAGTGTTGCAGCGGCAAGCGCTTCAACGTCTGCAGCAACCGGGTTCTCGCTCGCAGTTCAACCAGCTCTCGCAGTTGCAGAGAACATGGTCAACATTGCTGGCTTCGCAACCTTTGCTCGTTTCGACCTAGAGTCACAGGTAGGTAATAAGAACTTCGCAGATAACCAGAAGACCAACTATGCAGCGAAGCTCTCCGAAGAAGAGGCAGCGACATACAACGTTGCGCTCTCGGGAGAGGCGGGCATTGCAGGACTTCTCCAACTTGTAGCTGGCTTCCAAGCAGCGGCCCCGCTAAAGGGAGATGCAGATACGCTCGCTAAGTTCAAGAAACTCGACACGATGACTGGAGCGATTAATGTTCCAACCATCGCCTTCAACAATACTGAAGAGGTTGTTGAGTTTCAGCCTATGATGGCGTGGCAAATTGAAAAAGCAAATGCACAACATGCCGCCGCCGTAGCTGCTGCTAAGGCCAAGAAGAAGAAGGCGCCAGCGAAGAAGTTTGCTGCCATCTGGGGTCAACCACTTGATGAGTAC
Source organism: uncultured Bifidobacterium sp. (assembly GCA_964561165.1). Taxonomy (GTDB): domain Bacteria; phylum Actinomycetota; class Actinomycetes; order Nanopelagicales; family Nanopelagicaceae; genus IMCC26077. Next base: position 17,324 of record CAZLOJ010000014.1, read on the forward strand.
ACACTCTTCAATGCAGACGGCACACCAAAGGTTCAAACTGAGACGCCAGGTGCGGGTCACGTGAAATTCTCGAACACGCAGTGGATGGACATGGTCCGTCTTGGCGATATGGCTGCTCGCTTGAAGAAACTTCCAAGCGCGGCAATCCTGCAACTCACTCGCGAGAGTGATCCAAACTGGTACCCAGCCGAAGACTTCGATGCAGATACTTTCGAATCGATCGGTTCATAACCAGCACGCAAGAAGTAAGTAACGGGTTGGGCCTACACCTTTGGGTGTGGGCCCAATCTTTTTTGATTTCGAGGTAAAATCGCGCGTGCGATTATTTAAACGGTTTTCATGGGCCCTAGTGGTGTTCTTTACTTTTACATCGTCATTATCTGCAACGGCTACTGAAATCTACAACCCTTCAAAATTAGTTACTGCACCAGACCAATTTATCTTTACCGTTGGTTACAGCAATCCGTTTATGCATTCGACACTCAGCTTGCAGCCGCCTGCGGTTGAAGAAATTGGCGTTCGTGGTGAATGGCTTTATTGCTACTCAACGGAAGACCCCACGTGCGATTTTGCGAACGCAAAGTGGGGCCCCGATAGTAGGGGAATTCTGGGGATGTCCGTGCTTCCATACTGCGCAAGTGATGGCGCAGAGAACTGTATTGAGAACTTTGAAATTTCCTACGATGGCGAAAGTTTCTCCGGGGCTAAACATCTGAGGATGTTAGAAAGCGGTCTGACGCAAGTTGCAGATCCAAAACTCAATTATCTCGGCGGTGCTTCTGCTTCGCTCTGGGATGACTCAATAGTGAAAAATTCCAAAAATCAGTCTTACCTTACGAATGTGGTCTACTCGGTTTTCTATAGTCCAGACACAAAAAAATTCCAAGTCAGCAATATTGCGTTTGGCGTAATTCCATATCGGGAAGAGGTTGGTGACTACACCGCGCCCAAAATTAATAAAGACGCGCCACCCAATTCGAGAATGGATTGGGGTGGCACTCGCGACACTACGTGGTCCGAAAATGGAAAAGCAGGATTTGCAATGGAATTCCCCAAAGATGCGCGCTATCGCCTCACGGTAAGGCTCACTAATGAGGTCACTGGTTGGTACAAGGCACGACTAAAGGATCCCCAAGTTGGAATTAGCAAATTCTCAAACACTAATAATCGAGTGATTGTTGAAGGTCAGCCCGTCTCAGTGCCTACCTTTGCTTATTCGAAGTTAAAAGGAAATTTCACCCCGCGCGAGAATAAGTGGTGGCAGAACAACGGACAGGTAAATAACACCACCCCTGCCGGCGCTGATCAATCGGACATATTTGAGTATCTAGATTATTTTCGTCCGCTTGTTTCCGATAAAGCCGCCGGCTTTAACACATTATGGACAGTGAACTCCACCAATTGGGGGAATGAGAATAAGTGCCTGCAGGACTCTTCCAGGGTTGTTGGAATAGTAAGCACCAATGCGATGGGATTTAACGGAAACTCACCAAGCTATAAAGATGGGACTCTCAACTACCAAGTGGCGGGTATGCACTACATGCCAGATGGTCAATCTCTTGTAGAAGGAACCTACGATTTGCTGATCAGAAGCGATGCAGCACGATGCTTATACGGTTTTTCGAATGCGCCAATCCAGGCAAGTATTTCCGTTACCGGCGAAGCTGATCAGAAAGTAGCTACCACAGCGATGACCGAAGGTAATGGCTGGATCAAACTCTCGGCATACGGATTCACTTTCTCTGACCCAACTATTTCGGTGAAACTCTCACAAGCAAAAGTTCAAGCTAATACTCTGGTGAAAAAGAATGTAACTATCACGTGCATCAAGGGAAAAATCAGCAAAAAGGTCTCAGGCATTTCTCCTAAGTGTCCAGCGGGATATAAGAAACGCTAGGGCTTAGCGGTACCCTCTAGGCATTATGCGAAAGCACTTAGAAATCGGTTCTGCGTTGCAGATGCGAGATTTTGGGATTTCACTTGCCGCCCAATTACGCATGGGGGATTTACTCCTCCTTGATGGCCCACTGGGGGCGGGCAAAACTTTTTTGACACAACACATACTGCGTGCACTCAATGTGCAAGGCGAAGTGACATCACCAACTTTTGTAATGATGAAGAGTTATCAAGGTGATTTTTCAATTAATCATATTGATGCGTACCGCCTACTTGATTTGGTAAATCCACGCCAGGCATTTGAAGAGCTCGATGTTGATTTCGATAGCTCAATAACAATTGTCGAGTGGGGTTCTGGTTTCGATCTCACGGGAGAAGCGCTTCACATTGGAATTGATCTTGGTGAAGGTGAGCATCGAGCGCTCACCTTCGAAGGTGCAGATTCGCGCTGGGGGCAACTTCAGCTATGAAACGAGCGTTGACTATCGATACCTCTACGGCGCGAACAATTGTTGGCGTGGTGGAGAACGAGCGCGTTATCTGGTCGGATTTTGTTGAGGGGGCAACCTCGCATGGTGGCGCTCTCGGTGAGTTGATCGGAAAGGCGCAAGGTTTGGCCGATGTTGATCATGTGATTGTTGGCATGGGACCAGGGCCATTTACCGGTCTTCGTGTCGGCATCATCTTCGCGCAAGGGTTTGCAAAGGCTCGTGCGGTTCCATGCATCGGAGTTGTCTCACTCGATGCAATCGCTTACTCGCAAGAACTCTCTGACGAAACTGTTATTTCTATCGATGCCCGACGGAAAGAGCGATACTGGGCTCGCTATGAGAAATCTGGAGCGCGCATCTCCGAGATATCAGTCTCTAAATCTGAGCTTGTTCCTCCGGGAGTTGATGACCAGCATCCAACGCCGCTTGGTTTAGCACGAGCTGCGAATAGCGATCGCTCTATCAGGAGAGAGCCGCTTTATCTTCGTAAGCCAGATGCAGCGCTCGCGCCACTTGTTGACATCCACCTTCGCGAACTGCGCTTCTTTGATTTAGGAGAGATTCTGGCAATCGAGCGCGAACTCTTCCCGGATCCGTGGTCGTTGGGGCAATTCAAGGAAGAGTTAAATATCTCGCCACGTTCGCGCTACTACATCGTGCTAGAAGATAGAGCGGGTGAAACTCCACGTATTGCTGGCTATGCGGGAATTGCGTTCACTGGTCCAAATGAACCAGTAGATATTCATACGCTCGCTGTTGCAAAGGAGTACCAAGGGCGCGGACTTGGTCAGAGGATGCTGGATCATCTCCGCGAGAAGGCAATTGATCTGAAAGCATCGAGCATCTTGCTAGAAGTGCGGGATGGTAACGAGCCAGCTCGTGCTCTCTATGCAAAGAATGGATTTAGCGAGATCTCTCGTCGAGTTGGTTACTACGCCCGCTTTGGCGATGCATTAGTCATGGAGCAGAAATTGGATAATCCATCCACCTCTTCTGGCGGTGACGCATGAATTCACATGAGCCATTAGTACTTGGTATCGAGACCTCTTGCGATGAGACAGGCATCGGTATCGTGCGCGGAAAATCCCTTCTTGCAAACGAAATAGCATCTAGCGTTGCTGAACACGCGCGCTACGGTGGAGTCGTTCCTGAAGTAGCAGCACGCGCCCATCTTGAAGCGTTCTTTCCCACACTTGATCGAGCATTAGCCACGGCAAAGGTGCAACTCAAAGATTTCGATGCGATCGCAGTAACGCGAGGTCCCGGACTTGCTGGCCCGCTTCTGGTTGGTACCGGTGGTGCTACTGGACTTGCTGCTGGCCTTGGTATTCCTATTTATGGCGTCAATCATTTAGCAGCGCACATTGCCGTGGATTCACTCGAACACGAGCCAGAACCAACAATTGCATTGCTGGTGAGTGGTGGCCACACTTCAATACTTGAAGTGCGCGATATCAACAGTGATATTAAACAACTCGGTTCCACATTTGATGATGCAGCCGGTGAAGCGTTCGATAAAATCGCACGAATACTGGGATTGCCGTTTCCTGGTGGACCACACCTTGATCGAATAGCGCGCGAAGGTAATCGTGACGCAATCGATTTCCCGCGCGGCATGACGCTCTTTGCAGACGATCAAGAGCGCGGTGCGAAAGAGTTCTCCTTTTCTTTCTCAGGTTTAAAGAGCGCGGTGGCGCGCTGGATTGAAAAGAGCCCACAGCTAACAGATAGCGAGCGGGCAAACGTCGCAGCTTCGTTTCAAGAAGCGGTTATTGACGTGCTTACTGCCAAGGCATTTGCAGCATGCAAGAGAACCGGTATCGATCGCTTGCTTATTGCAGGCGGCGTGGCTGCGAACTCACGGCTGCGAGCTTTGGCATCGGAGCGAGCTGCGCGCGCTGGCGTTGCCCTCACGATCCCGACCCCTGATCTATGTACCGATAACGGAGCGATGGTCGCCGCCCTGGGGGCCCTGGCCGTCCGCGCTGGGATAGCGCCCAGCGCTCTGGCCCTTGATGTTGAGCCGGGGCTGCCGATTGCCGCCGCTTCAAATTGACCGCCTGGGGGCCAGGTTCTACCCTTTGCGTTAGCACTCTCACCCCGACACTGCTAATTCGCCTTCCCGGCAGCTGCAGCGTCGTACGAGGGGAGCGAGTAGATATCACTACATAACCTTTGGAAGGAACCTCGTTATGTCCGTAGGGATCAAGCCACTAGAAGATCGCATCGTCGTTAAGCCAAGCGATGCAGAACAGACAACCGCATCAGGCCTTGTCATTCCTGACACCGCCAAAGAGAAGCCACAAGAGGGCGAAGTTGTCGCCGTTGGACCAGGTCGTTTCGACGATGGCGTTCGCGTACCGATGGATGTCAAAGTTGGCGATCGTGTCATGTACAGCAAGTACGGCGGAACTGAAGTAAAGCTCAAGGGATCTGAGTACCTCGTACTCTCCGCCCGCGACATTCTCGCAATCATTGAGTAGTTAACTTAATCAACGTATTTCACGTAACTAGCACAGTTAGGGACTTATAACTCATGGGAAAAATTCTTCAATTTGATGAAGAGGCTCGTCGTGGCATGGAGCGTGGCGTCAACATCCTCGCTGACGTTGTCAAAGTAACGCTCGGACCTAAGGGTCGCAATGTGGTCATCGATAAGAAGTTTGGTGGCCCAACTGTCACCAATGATGGCGTCACAATCGCAAAGGAAGTCGAGCTCTCTGATCCGGCCGAGAATATGGGCGCACAACTTGTCAAAGAAGTTGCGACCAAAACGAACGATGTCGCTGGTGATGGAACGACAACGGCAACTGTCCTTGCGCAAGCGATGGTCCGCGAAGGTCTACGTAACCTCGCTGCTGGCGCACAGCCAATGGGTCTTAAGATCGGTATCGAAGCTGCAGTTACTGCGATCACAACAAAGCTCCACGAGATCGCAACGCCAGTCTCTGGCAAGGCGCAGATCGCGGATATCGCCACTATCTCTGCACAGGACTCAGCAATTGGCGAGTTAATCGCTGATGCAATGGACAAAGTTGGCAAAGATGGCGTCATCACAGTCGAAGAGTCTTCAACGACCAATCTTGAACTCGACTTCACTGAAGGTATGCAATTCGATAAGGGATATATCTCGCCATACTTCGTCACAGATGCTGAGCGCATGGAAGCGGTCTTGGAAGATGCATATGTCCTTGTGACAAGTAGCAAGATCTCTGCAATCTCAGAGATTCTCCCGCTCCTTGAGAAGGTTGTTCAGTCAGGCAAGCAGCTTTTGATTATCGCTGAAGATGTCGAAGGCGAAGCGCTCTCTACTCTCGTAGTGAACAGAATGCGCGGTACCTTCACCTCGGTTGCAGTCAAAGCTCCAGGATTTGGCGATCGTCGTAAAGCTATGTTGCAAGACATCGCAGTACTCACCGGTGGTCAAGTGGTCTCCACTGAAATCGGATTGAAGCTCGATCAGGTCGGTCTTGATGTTCTTGGCCGCGCGCGCCGTGTAGTTGTCACCAAAGACAACACCACGATTGTCGATGGCGCTGGCAAGAAGAGCGATGTTGATGGACGCGTTAATGAGATTCGTAATGAGATTGAGCGTGCAGACTCAGATTGGGATCGCGAAAAGCTCCAAGAGCGCGTTGCAAAACTCGCTGGTGGCGTTTGCGTAATCAAAGTTGGCGCATATACCGAGACCGAATTAAAAGAGAAGAAGCACCGTCTTGAAGATGCGATCTCCGCAACGCGCGCTGCAGTAGAAGAGGGAATCGTCGTTGGTGGCGGAGCTGCTCTCGTACATGCTGCAGATATCCTCGCAGATGATCTCGGCAAGCAGGGCGATGAGGCGGTTGGAGTACGTCTTGTGCGCAAAGCATGCGATGAGCCACTCCGTTGGATCGCAGAGAATGCTGGGCAAGAGGGCTATGTAGTCGTAGCAAAGGTGCGTGCGCTCTCAAAGAATGAGGGATATAACGCAGCATCTGATGTTTATGGCGACTTGGTCAAAGATGGCGTGATCGATCCAGTTAAAGTCACGCGATCTGCACTTGCGAACGCAGCATCAATCGCTGCAATGTTCATTACTACGGAAGCGCTTGTCTTCGAGAAGAAGGAAGAGGAAGTTGCATCAGCTGGTGGACATGGTCACTCCCATGGCCCTGGTGGACACTCGCATTAAATAATCGAGAAGTAAAAAGAGGGCCGGTCGCTCCATTACGGGGCGTCCGGCCCTCTTTTCGTTGAGGGGGTAATACAAAAAAGTCTTAGATTGCCATTCGGTTGGAACGCGCAATGAGTTCAGCGCGCTCATCTTCGGAGAGACCGCCCCAGATGCCGTAAGGCTCTTGGACTGCCAACGCGTGATCGCGACATTGTGCGAGCACTGGGCAGGATGCGCAGATCGCCTTAGCTTCAATGATGCGCTTGCGGCGGCTTGGGCCACGCTCACCCTCTGGGTGGAAGAACATCTCTGCGGGATAGTCGCGGCATGCGCCCTCGAACTGCCACTCCCAGTTATCAGCAGTTGGCATTGGGAGCCGAGAAATTTCAGCCATTTCCACTCACCTTTTCCTAACGTTTGGGGTAGGCTACCAATCGCGCCATAAGTTGTTCAAGTACCAGAGGCGTTTTGGGAGTGAATTTCTCCTGAGAGGGGTGTGAGATGGCTCATCAGGGAATCACCGTCTCTGAAGTCGCCCACCGCCTAGGCGTAGCCCCTGCCACCTTGCGGACCTGGGACCGCCGTTACGGCCTTGGCCCCTCGACCCATGAGGCGGGCGAACACCGCCGATACTCCGATGAAGACCTTGCCCGGTTAGCGGTGATGCGTCGCCTGGTCGTCTCCGGGGTTCCCGCAGCGCACGCTGCCACAGTGGCCAAGAGCGCTCCGGTCTCCGTGGATCAGCCGCTGCCGCTGCCGAAGTTTCAAGATCGAGAGGATGTCGTCGCTTCGATAGTGCGTGCCCTCGATGGTATCGATAGCGCCTTTGTAGAAGCTCTCATTCGCCGCGAGATTCTCTCTTCAGGTGTCATCGCAACATGGAATGAAATCCTTGTTCCTGCGCTCGTGATTGTTGGTAAGCGTTGGGAATCGACAGGTTCTGGTATCGAAGTGGAGCATCTCTTCACTGAAATCGTGAAAAGAATTATGCGCGATTGTGTGAACGAAGTGGAATCGCCAAAGAATGCAAAACCGGTCTTACTTGCAAGTATTGGCGATGAACATCATTGCCTGGCAATTCATGCGCTAGCCGCAGCGCTTGCAGAGGGGAATGTCGCTACCCATTTTCTAGGGGCGCGAACTCCGGTCGAGGCGCTCGCCGATATGGTGCGCAAAACTCATCCACCCGTGGTCTTTCTCTGGGCGCAATTGAAGAAGAATGCGGATTACTCGGCGATGACCGCGTTACCAGCGCTCCGTCCTGCGCCGCGATTGATCCTGGGCGGACCTGGCTGGGAGCCAGCACGCGTGACTGGGGCCACCGTTGTGACCAACCTCCAAGAAGCTTGTGAATTGGTGGGTTCGACCATCGGAAATTAAATGGAAATTATCTGGCTAATCCCTCACTAGGATTGGGCGATTACCTGGTCGTTTCCGAGCGGAGGTGAGCATGCGCGAGTTTGAGAAGGTTGCGATGCTCGGCCTGACCTTCGACGATGTGCTGCTGCTTCCTGATGCATCACAGGTCGTTCCGAGCGAGGTTGATATCGCTACTCGTTTAACCGAAAAATTTTCACTCAAAGTCCCCATCATCTCCTCTGCAATGGATACGGTCACAGAAAGTGCAATGGCGCTTGCGATGGCTGGCGCTGGTGGTGCGGGAATTATCCACCGGAATCTCTCCATTGAGGATCAAGTCGCCCATGTGAAAAAGGTGAAAGCGACTTCAGGTGCGCTCGCCGGGGCAGCTGTTGGAGTTGGTGACGATGGATTCGCGCGCGCAGTTGCGCTTATGGAAGTCGGTGTTGATCTTCTCGTTGTTGATACCGCACATGGACATCATCAAGGTGTTCTAGATGCGATTGCTCGGATTAAAAGTGTGAACGCTGCACAACAAGTTGTTGGTGGAAATGTTGCTACGCGCGCAGGAGCGCAAGCGCTAATCAATGCCGGTGCAGATGCGGTGAAGGTGGGCGTTGGCCCGGGTTCGATTTGCACTACGCGCGTTGTTGCTGGCGTTGGCGTTCCACAGATCACCGCGATTATGGAAGCGCACAAAGCGACGAGCTCTGCGGGAGTGCCACTAATCGCCGATGGTGGTATTCAATATTCCGGCGATATCGTCAAGGCGATTGTTGCGGGGGCAGATGTTGTGATGTTGGGTTCGCTCTTTGCTGGGTGCGAAGAGTCACCTGGCGAGTGGCATGAAGAAAATGGCGCGAAGTTTAAGTCTTATC
>CAZLOJ010000015.1:0-16525 GCA_964561165.1 uncultured Bifidobacterium sp.
CTGATGAGTAGATTTGGGATATGAAGGCGATTCGGGTTTTTGCTCCAGGCCCTGTTGATGTGCTGGTGCTCAGTGATGTGGCGCTCCCGTCTCCTGCACAGGGCGAGATCACAGTAAAGGTTTCACTCGCCGGCGTGAATTTCATCGACGTCTATCATCGTCGTGGCCAGTACGCGCTACCAATGCCCGCTGAAATCGGCACTGGAATAGGAATTGAAGGAATTGGATCGCTTCAGAATGGGGAGCAAGTCTTCTGGTTAAGCGCAATCGGTTCATACGCGCAAGAAATTAACGTCGCCGAGAATCAACTTACGAGATTGCCTAAGAGCACACTGAGCAACGAAGAAATCCTTCCTTTGTTATGCCAAGGAATGACCGCACATTATTTGGTTGATTCAGCGTATTCGGTACGAGCAGGTGAATGGGCTCTGGTTACCGCTGCCGCTGGCGGGGTCGGTCTATTGCTGACTCAATTACTTAAAGTTCGTGGCGCAAATGTGATTGCACTTTCATCAACTCCAGAACGGGCAAAGATTGCAATGGAGCATGGCGCTGATGTGGTTGGAACCTATGATGAGATGAGTTCTTTGGTCTCCACCGCAACCAATGGCGCCGGAGTCAATGTCGTTTTCGATTCCGTTGGGAAAGATTATTTTGACAACTGTTTACACTCTTTAGCGCCTTCTGGAATGTATCTACTCTATGGAGGCGCAAGTGGACCAGTACCTCCCTTCGACCTCATGCGTTTGAATGCAAAGTCATTAGGAATTAGAAGACCGACCCTAGCCACTTACACGTCGACGGAGAGCGAAAGATTGGCCAGGCTTTCAGAGTTAATTTCCCTCACTGAAAGCGGAAAGTTACGTTATCCGACAACCAGAGTTTTCCCGTTAAATCAAGCTCAAGCAGCGCACGAACTACTTGAATCTCGCCGGCATTCAGGAAAGATTGGCCTTGATCCATGGAAGATTTAGCACGCACAGTCTCAATCATCATCGCTTTTCCGCTTTTGATTGCGCCAATAGTTTTTGCAGTTGTTCGTTTTCTTGATAAGCGCTGGGTGATGATTGCTGCGCTTCCCCTGACGGTAATCAGCGCCTTCTTGGGCTTGATGCTGTTATTAAGCAGCATAGGAACCGTCGCGCGAGCGTTTGGATTATGGGGAGTTCTTTTTTCATTCGCTACATGGCGAATCATGTGGCGCCGTGTGAAATCTGAAAAGAAGGGGTAATCACAATGCATCAAGGAGGGAACTCTGAACTAGATCGTGCTCGCTCGCTAATTCGTGATGTACCTGATTACCCATCCCCCGGAGTGCTATTTCGAGATCTCACCCCGATGATTGCTGATGGGCCGGCACTTCGGGCTGTCGTAGACGCCTTGGGAGCATTCGCTCCGCACGCAACTCACTTTGCTGGATTAGAAGCGCGCGGATTCATTTTCGCCTCCGCTATAGCTGCGCGATTGGAACGCGGTTGCATTCTCCTGCGAAAACCTAAGAAACTTCCGCGAGAGAAGTTCTCCGTCTCTTATGCGCTCGAATATGGAACGGATGCAATCGAGATTCATAAGGATGCATTAACGGAATCAGATAGCGTCTTGATTGTTGATGATGTCCTCGCAACAGGTGGCACACTCTGTGCCGCTATTGAATTACTAGCAATGACGAAAGCAACATGTATTGGTAGCGCAGTCGTCGCTGAAATCGCCGTTTTGAAGGGACGTAACAGGGTTTTGAGTAAATTCCCTGGCCATGATTTAAAAACACTCTTTACGCTGTAGGGAGAGTGTCTAACTACTCCAACGTAATAAGGTCGTAGTAATCATCCCGCCAGAGATCTTCATCGCCATCGGGAAGAAGCAGAACTCGCTCTGGCGATAGGGCGCTCACCGCCCCCTCATCATGGGTAACGAGAACTATTGCACCCTGATATTCCCGAAGCGCGCCGAGAATTTCTTCACGTGATGCGGGATCAAGGTTATTTGTCGGCTCATCTAAGAGCAGAACATTTGCAGCGCTAACAACTAGTTGAGCCAAAGCTAATCTCGTGCGTTCGCCACCACTAAGCACCTTTACGGGCTTAAAAACATCATCACCGCTGAACAAGAATGTCCCGAGAACGTTCCGAGCTTCACCTTCACTAATATCAACTCGCGCTTTGAGCATGTTTGCAAGAACAGTCTCTTCATAATTTAAAGATTCATGTTCTTGGGCATAGTATCCAAGACGTAAACCATGCCCCGGAGCAACAGCCCCGGTATCAGGATCCAATTCGCCGGCCAACATACGAAGCAACGTTGTCTTTCCGGCGCCATTGAGCCCCAGAATCACCACGCGCGAGCCCTTATCTATAGCTAGATCAACGTCAGTGAAAACTTCAGTGGATCCGTATGACTTGCTCAGCTCTGCTGCCGTGAGTGGAGTTTTGCCGCACGGAGCTGGTGAAGGAAACCTAAGTTTTGCGACTTTATCCTTGACGCGCTCCCCTTCAGTGACTGACATAATTTTTTCAGCGCGCTTGAACATGCTTTGCGCAGCTTTCGCCTTACTTGCTTTGGCACGCATCTTCTCGCCTTGCTTTTGCAAAATCTCGGCCCGTTTTTCTGCGATTGCTCGCTCTTTCTTCCGTCGATGCTCATCTTGTTCTCTAGCGAGGAGATAGTTGCGCCAACCCATGTTGTAAACATCTATCACGTTGCGATTGGCATCCAAGTAAAAGATACGATTGACAACGGTTTCTATCAGTTTCACATCGTGACTGATAATTACTAATCCACCGGAATACTTCCCCAGGAAATCTCGTAACCAAATTATTGAATCGGCATCAAGGTGGTTTGTCGGTTCATCCAAAAGGAGAGTTTCGGCATTACTAAAAAGAATACGAGCCAGTTCAACTCGGCGCCGTTGCCCTCCAGATAATTCATTGAGGCGCTGAGCAAATATCTTCTCTGGTAATCCAAGATTTGTCGCGATTGCTTCAGCGTCGGAAGTTGCGCTATATCCGCCAGCAGTTTGAAATTCCTCCTCAGCTCGTGAATAACGCTCTAAAATTCTTTCGAGCTCATCGCCGCTAGTGGTGCTCATTTTCTCTTCCAAACCACGCATTCGTTCAGCGATGGAATCCAAACCACGGACGGAGAGAATGCGGTTGATGACACTGCTTTCTTCATCGCCGGTCCTCGGATCTTGGGGTAAATAACCGATAGTCCCGGTGCGCAATACCTGGCCGCCAGCTGGCAAGGTATCCCCTGCCAACACCTTTGCAAATGTTGATTTGCCGGCGCCATTTCGACCTACTAATCCGATGCGATCACCATGATTGATTCGCACCGAGACGTCCGCAAGCAATAACCGAGCCCCTGCCCGTAGTTCCACGCTCGATGTTGAAATCACAGAGAAGATGCTCTCATGAAAATTTCTCGATAAACTCCACTCGACCCGAGATTCCACCAGATTGCAAGTGAGATACCAACAAAACGGAGCGCACAATGGCAAAAGCCCAAGGTTATGCAGTATTGAGTCCCAAAGCTGAATTAGTCCCGTTCAGTTTTGAGCGTAGAGCTCTTCGCCCTGGAGATGTTGAAATCACGATCAGCCATGCTGGAATCTGCCATTCTGATATCCACCAAGGTCGAGAAGAGTGGGGTCAAGCGCTTTTTCCTATGGTTCCTGGCCACGAAATTGTTGGGCGGGTAAAAAGTGTAGGAAGTTCGGTCACAGGTTTTTCGCAAGGGCAATTAGTGGGCGTTGGCGTTTTCATCGATTCTTGCCGCAAATGTGAGAACTGTGTCGCGGGACTTCAACAATATTGCTTCGAAGGTATGACAGGTACCTACAACACCATGGAGCGTGATGGAAAAAGCGTCGCTTATGGTGGTTACTCCAATCTCATCGTTGTCGACGAGAATTACGTTGTTCGGGTGCCAGAGAGCCTTGATATCGCAGGAGTTGCGCCTTTGATGTGCGCTGGAGTCACGTTGTACTCCCCATTGCGACACTGGCAAGCAGGCCCTGGCAAGCGCGTTGGAATTATTGGTCTTGGCGGGTTGGGTCATATGGGTTTGAAGTTCGCACATGCGATGGGGGCTCACGTAACAGTGTTCTCGCATTCTGAGAAGAAGAGAGCAGATGCCCAAGCAATGGGTGCGGATGATTTCATCGCCAATCCATCTGAAGAGTATTTCAAGAAAAATGTAAACACTTTCGACTTGATTCTCAACACCGTTTCGGTTGATCTCAATCTAGAGAGCTATCTCTCGCTACTGCGATTGGATGGAACTCTCGTTCTCATAGGACTTCCAGGAAAGCCCTACCAAGTGCCAGCTGGCGTTCTGCTAGGGAAACGTCGCAGATTAGCGGGTTCAATGATTGGCGGTATCCCTGAGCTGCAAGAGATGCTTGATTTCTGCGGTGAGAAGCAGATCGTGAGCGACGTTGAAGTTATCGACCCCGATTACATTAATAAGGCCTGGGAACGAACAGTCGCCAGTGATGTGAAGTATCGGTTTGTTATAGACGCGACTAAGTTCTAACTCAATGCGGCTACAACGGTAGCCAAAACTGGCGTCACAAAAATCGCAGGGAGCATATCCCCGATAGCGATGTTTTTGATGTTCAAAAGGCGCAAACCTATTCCGATCAACAGCAACCCACCAACCCCAGTTATCGCATCGATCTGATAGTCATCGAGAATCGTGCCCATCAGCGCGCCGATTGCCGACCACGCGCCCTGGTAAATCAGCACACTTATCGCAGAGGCGGCAACTCCCCAGCCGAGAGCAGCTGCAAATGCAATTGCCGCGAACCCATCCATGATGCTTTTCAGAATAAGTAGTTCATTCCCATTACCGAGCCCATCACTAATGCTTCCCAAGATTGCCATGGGGCCGATCACAAAGATCAACGATGCTGAGACAAAGCCAGTAATGAAATCTGAATCCTCTTCTCGAGCAAATTTCTCTCGAAGCTTATTACCGGCTCGCTCAAGTCTATCTTCAAGTCTTAGCAGTGATCCGAGTACTCCTCCTAGCAATAGTCCACCCAACGTAATCAAAATGGGTTTTCCTCCGCCAACAGCTTGAACATAACTGCTATTCCATAGTGCAGCACAGGCACTTGCACCGCTGATAAAGGTAATCAATCCAAGAGCATCGGTAATTAACGTTCGAGTTCGGGTAGGAATCTTGGCGCCTACCGCGACTCCTATCGCGCTACCAACGACGATCGTAATAACGTTGACTAGCGTGCCTATCATGCGAATTTCCAAAACGATAGCGCGCCAACAACGAGGCAGTAAATCGCGAATGGATAGAGCGTATGTGTTTTGAACCATTTAACAAGAAAAGCGATCGAAATGTATGTGCAGATTGCTGAGATCAGTGAGCCTACGAGCACAGGCCCAAGAATGTGCGCGATCTCGGGATCAAACAATTTCGGCAATTTGAGAATGCCTGCCCCAAAGATAACCGGAGCAGCAATCAAAAAAGCGAAATCAGAAGCTGCCGCATGTGAGAGACCTCGGGCAAGGCCTGCAGACATTGTTACACCAAAACGACTGATACCAGGAAAGAGTGCGGCAGATTGAGCAACTCCAATCAATAGCGCTTGTGAATTACTTATCTCTTCAGAATCCATAAGCTCTTGCCTGATGCGATATTTCTTGAAAATTTCAATCCCTGCTAACAACACTCCATTGAGAAATAAGAATCCGCCAACCGCGAATGGATCGCTAAAGAGTTCTCCAACTTGTTCTTGGAAAAGTATGCCGAGTACTCCTACCGGAATGGTCGCTAGTAGGATCTTCAAGATTAATCGCTCTTGAACCTGAAGCTCTTTGCGAGAAATAACCTTTGGCATGCTTGCGAAAAATGCTCGTATCAAAAGAATCCAACGCTCTCTGAAAAACCAGATGAGAACCAATGAGCTCGCAACGTGGAGCGCGATAATCAACAGGAGATATGGCGATTCACCGGAGCTTTCCGCGTTGAGAAAAGCTTCCCAACTTCCACCAATCCACGCGGGAAAAAGCACGGAATGCCCAAGGCTCGAGACCGGAAAGAGTTCGGAGAAACCTTGGAGAACGCCTGTGATGATGGATTGGAGATACGAGAGTTCGAGAGATTTCACTATTAAAGAGTACGCGACTACGCTCGGATAAATGCGGAGGTTCTTCTCTCACACGATTCCAAACACACCATGGCGCGCGAGCAATCAATGGAGCCTTGCCCCATCTCGACTTCTCATTCTTAGTATTGGCTTAATTATCTTTGGTATTGGTGATGGATTACTTATCGTCAGCCACTTAGGAAATGCGCCGTGGAGCGTTCTCGCACAAGGACTCTCACTTAAAACTGGAATCTCTATCGGTTGGGCAACTTTTGCGGTTTCGTCAGCAGTACTTCTGCTTTGGATTCCGTTCCGCCAGAAACCAGGCGCGGGCACAATTGCCAATATCCTCATGATCGCATTGGCTATCGATCTGACGGTGGCGTGGACTGATACTCCCGAGAACCTTCTCTTACGCACTTGCCTCATGATCTTTGGAGTGGTCCTGGTGGGTGCAGGTTCTGCCATCTACCTCACCTGCGGGTTGGGGCCTGGCCCGCGCGATGGATTGATGACCGCTATTCATTACGCCACAAACGTTTCGGTGGCACGGGTCCGAGCGGGCATAGAGGGGGTCGTTCTCGCCCTCGGTTGGCTCCTAGGGGGGCGAGTGGGCGTAGGGACTCTGGTCTTTGCCCTTGGTATTGGCGGCAGCGTGGCGCTCTGGTTGACCGTTGTAGGACACCTGACGCGAAATACCGCCCAGTAACTAAAAATTGGCTGAGTCTGGGGGTACGTTTGAGGCCTTCCCTCGGTATCACGAGCCGTCATTTCGTGGCGGGGTCGTAAACACCCCCGAAACCAAAATAGTTGAGAGGGATACATGCTCGAATCGTTATTCAAGATCTCCGAACGTAAATCCTCTGTAGGGCAAGAAATCCGAGGAGGTTTAGTCACATTCTTCACGATGGCCTACATCGTGGCGCTAAACCCTCTGATTCTCGCCACTACAGATGGAACCGGAGCATTCATCGGTGGCGGCGATCGAACGAACGCCATCATCATCGTTGCAGCAGGCACCGCCCTTATTGCAGGGCTTTTGACAATCCTCATGGGCGCAGTAGCCAACTTCCCATTAGCACTGGCTACTGGTCTTGGATTGAATACCTTTGTCGCGGTATCAATCGCTAAGAACTCAACATGGGCGCAAGCTATGGGCCTTGTGCTGATAGAGGGCGTTGTGATTCTTATCCTCGTTCTCACTGGCTTCCGCGTCGCGGTCTTCAAGGCAATTCCAACACCGCTCAAAGTAGCGATCTCTGTTGGTATTGGTTTGTTTATCGCATTAATCGGATTGGTCGATAGCGGTTTCGTTCGCCGAACTCCAAACGTCGTCTGGGGTAGCACGAACTCCAAGCCATCAGCGGTACCGCTTGAGCTAGGTGATGGCGGTCAACTCGTAGGGTGGCCGATTGTCGTCTTCGCGCTTGGTCTTTTCCTCACCATCATCTTGATGGTCCGGAAGGCAAAGGGTGCAATCCTGATCGGAATTGTCGTTTCGACTGTCCTCGCAATCATTCTTGAGAATGCATTCAAGGTGGGTAACAGCTTTATCTCACCAACCGAATCCAATCCACGTGGCTGGGGTTTGAACACACCGAGCATTCCCGACAACATCGTGGCAACTCCAAAATTCGACACATTGGGTCTGGGTTTTGAAGATATCTTCGGTGCATTCACGAATCCCAAGACAGGATTCCTGGCAGCGCTTCTATTGGTCTTCACACTCTTGCTCGCAGATTTCTTCGACACGATGGGAACAATGACTGCTATTGGCAGCCAAGCTGGCCTCACCGATTCAGAAGGAAATGTTGCTAACGCAAATAAGATTCTTATCGTCGATTCAATTGCAGCAGCTGCAGGTGGTGCCGCAGGTATCTCATCGAATACTTCATATATCGAATCTGCATCAGGCGTCGGAGAAGGCGCACGTACCGGTTTGGCATCTGTCGTCACCGGTATCTGCTTCCTCCTCACAACATTCCTTGCGCCACTAGTTGCGGTGATTCCGTACGAAGCAGCAACACCAGCGCTGCTCATTGTTGGCTTCTTGATGATGTCGCAGGTCAAATCGATCGATTGGCAAGATCTCGGAATTGGAATCCCAGCGTTCCTAACGATCATCTTGATGCCTTTCTCGTACAACATCTCAGTTGGAATTGGAGCAGGTTTCGTCTCGCATGTAGTCATTCGTGCGGTACAAGGTCGCGGCAAGGATGTTCATCCACTTCTGTGGATTGTCTCCTTCTTGTTCATGATCTACTTCCTAAGCTCCCCGATTAGATCGTGGATCGGCTAAGTAGCTACAGAAAAAAATAAACGAGAACCTAGCGATTGGTGAGAATCCGGTCGCTAGGTTTTTTTATGGCAACTTCCAATCTATTGGCGCGTGTCCATCCATTGCGAGAAACTCATTGACTCTCGAGAACGGCTTCGAGCCGAAGAATCCCCGGTAAGAAGAGAGCGGTGAGGGATGTGGCGAAGCGAGGATTCGCTCAAATCCAATTCGAACTGCAGTTAGTTCGGCAGGTTTACCCCATGCAATTATTGG
Organism: uncultured Bifidobacterium sp.; assembly: GCA_964561165.1. Taxonomy (GTDB): domain Bacteria; phylum Actinomycetota; class Actinomycetes; order Nanopelagicales; family Nanopelagicaceae; genus IMCC26077. Next base: position 8,658 of record CAZLOJ010000015.1, read on the forward strand.
CACGTTTTTATCCACTAAAGATTCCAGGATGGAATCAGTGACCTCTTCCCACCCTTTTCCTTTGTGTGAGAGTGGCAAACCTGGTGCCACCGTGAGAATTCGATTTAGAAGTAGAACGCCATTATCAACCCACCGCCCTAAATGACCAGTGGTAGGGGCGGTATATCCAAGATCTTGTTGGTACTCAGTGAAAATATTCTTCAGCGATGCTGGGATTTTCTTTATCGGCAGAGAACGTGGAACTGAGAAGGCCAGCCCCTCGGCCATTCCTTTCGTAGGATAAGGGTCTTGACCAAGAATCACTACGCGTACCTCGTTGCGCGCGATTGTTAGCGCTCTGAAAATTGCATCTCGTGAGGGAAAATATCCAGCATCGGAAGAAGTTTCTAACGTACTTAGCAGTTCTGCGATCCATTGCCGATAGGGATCAATAATGTCATTCCAACTACTATCAAAACCGCCCATTGAGGTCACTGTTACGTCTGCTACGCGCGGGCAAACCAGCGTTGCCCGTCATAAGCGAGTGAAATAGGTATGTTGAAGGTTGCAGAGAGTGAATCAGGAGAGAGCGTGCTCATGATTGGTCCAGCCGCGACGATTTGGCCTTCTCTGATCAGCAATACGTGTGTGGTTCCATAAGGGATTTCTTCGACATGGTGCGTTACTAAAATACTCGTTGGCGACGCAGGATCGAGAGCGAGAGTTGAGAGCCTTCGAACAAGATCTTCGCGCGCACCAAGATCTAAACCCGCTGCCGGTTCATCAAGTATCAATAATTCTGGATCAGGCATGAGCGCCCGAGCTATCTGAACTCGTTTACGTTCACCTTCGCTCATGGTGTAGAACAATTGATCACGTCTATCCCCTACGCCGAATTGATCAAGAAGTGCTAAAGCACGAGATTCATCCCACAGGTCGTAGAGTTCTCGCCATCTTCCTGTAACGGCATAGGCAGCGGTCATCACAACATCCACCGCACGCTCCTCCGGTGGGATTCGATCAGATAGAGCTGCACTGGCAAGGCCAATCCGTGGTCGGAGTTCGAAAATATCAACCTTGCCTAATTGCTCGTCTAAGATTTCAGCGCTTCCAGTTGTGGGATGCATCAACGTTGCAGCAATTTGGATCAGAGTAGTTTTGCCCGCGCCATTGGGGCCGAGTATCACCCAGCGCTCACCGGCCTCTACTTGCCAATCAATCGAGTGGAGTATCTCCTTCTGCCCCCTGCGCAGGGTCACTTGGGAGAGTTTGAGTACGGACACAGATGGAGAACTTACCGCAAGAGCTCATGGCTGAACCTCACACACGACCACCGTGCCGCAAGATAATCTTCTCTCATGAGCACTGTGGTGATTCTTAGCGGAATGGATCGCCCCGGGATTACCCAGGCTCTCTTAGAAGAAATAGACGCGCTCGAAGTAAGCCATGCCATCTCTGACATGGAGCAGGTTGTTATCCATGGCCACCTCATACTCACACTAGCGCTAGAGATTTCACCGGGGAATCGAGAATCTGTACTCACCTCGTTATCCGAATGCGCAACGCTGCGGGGATTGGAATTCCGCGCTCAAGAGGGAGATCATCAACAGATTGGAAATTTGAGCTCCGATTCGACCGTACACATCACCATCATGGGGCGAGAACTAACGGCTGGACCTCTTGGTCAGGTAGCTGCAATCGTGAGCGCTGCTGGTGGAAATATCGAACGAATCTTTCGAATCGCTCATTATCCGGTGACTGCAATCGAGCTACTGGTTTCCAATGTGGCAGTAGCTTCGATAAAAACCACCCTAGCAGCTGTAGCTAATTCCACTGAAGTGGATATTGGCGTTCAGGCTGGAGGTCTCCAGCGTCGGGCAAAGAAGTTAGTGGTTCTCGATGTTGACTCAACGCTCATTCAACAAGAGGTTATCGAACTTCTCGCACACCATGCTGGTGTAGGGCAACAAGTTAAATACATTACCGATCGAGCAATGAATGGTGAGATTGATTTTGCTCAAGCTCTACATGAACGAGTTGGGCTACTCGCTGGATTGCCCGCAGGAATCATCGATGAAGTGCGGAGCGAAATAACCTTAACGCCTGGTGCAAGAACTTTGGTGCGTACACTAAAGAAGCTCCATCACAAAGTTGGAATAGTTTCTGGTGGCTTTGCAGAAGTTATCACCCCTATAGCCGAAGAATTAGGAATCGATTTCATAGCAGCGAACCATCTTGAGATCACCGATGGGAAATTAACAGGAAGAACGAAGGGGCAGATCATCGATCGTGCTGGAAAAGCCGCCGCACTTCGACAATTTGCTCAGCTAGCCGATGTTGATTTGGCCGATACTGTGGCAATTGGAGACGGTGCGAACGATCTCGACATGATTGCTTTAGCTGGTTTGGGGATAGCCTTTAATGCCAAACCCGTTGTTCGAGCGAGCGCTGATACCTCCGTCAACACGCCTTACCTAGACTCGGTTCTTTACTTGTTAGGAATCCCGCGCAGCGAAATCTAGAGGCGGCAAGCGTGAATATCGGTGACAAGAATCCCCCGTGCACCAACTGCCCAGAGTTCATCCATCACTTTTTGAGCGCTCTTGCGTGGAACCATTGCCCGCACAGCAGACCAACCATCAACTCGTAACGGTGAGATGGTTGGAGATTCGAAACCGGGAGTTATCGCGCAGGCGGTATCAATAAGCTCAGTTTTTATGTCGTAATCCATTAAAACATATTGGCGTGCGATGATCACGCCAGTGAGGCGACGGATGAGGTTTGCTCCCTCTTCGGTTGGATCTTTTGCTCCAATGAGAACTGCTTCGCTTTCTAAAATCGGTTCGCCGATGATTGCAAGTCCTGCTTGTTTGAGAGTTGTTCCGGTCGAAACAACATCTGCAATCGCATCGGCCACTCCCAGTTTGATCGAACTCTCAACTGCCCCGTCTAGAGAGACTATCTGAGCCGACACACCAAGGCGGCGGAGCGCTTGATCGAGAATTCCCGGATAGGAGGTTGCGATTCGTTTCCCCTCAAGTGACGCAACTGAAGCGCCGCTGGCAACGGCAGCTGGGCAAGCGAATCGAAATGTTGATTTCCCATACCCAAGTTTCAAGAGAGTTTTCGCGCTGACACCTGAATCAATCAACAGATCTTCGCCAGTTATGCCCAAATCTAGTTCTCCTGATGACACGTAGATTGCGATATCACGTGGGCGCAGATAGTAAAACTCAATCTCATTCTCCGAGTCAACGGTAATCAAATCTCGTGAATCCGAGCGCTGGCGATAACCTGCATCTCCAAGAATTCTTATTGAATCCTCGGCAAGGGATCCTTTATTTGGTAGCGCAATCTTCAACACGACAGTCCCCTACAGTTTCTCGTATATATCGTCGATCTCTATTCCACGAGCAAGCATCAGCACTTGCAGGTGATAGAGCAACTGACTGATTTCGTTCGCAAGGTTTTCATCGCTTTCATATTCAGCCGCCATCCACACTTCAGCCGCCTCTTCAACAATCTTCTTCCCAATACCGTGCACCCCGCTATCAAGGAGCCTGCCGGTGCTGGAGGAGTCATGTGGAGCTACGGCGTAATCCCGATCTGATAACTCATCCCATAGATCATCAAAGCTCTTCATGGATTAAGAGTATCTGAGTCCAAAGCCAGGATGCGGCTGTCTTATCAATCAACGCTGAGGTGTTGCTAAATCCCGCAGCAATGACACCATCTCCGCTGGATTATCGGATTTATAGACCGCCGAACCGGCAACAAATGTATCGGCTCCTGCTTGTGCAGCTCGTTCGATAGTTGTCGGCGAAATTCCACCATCCACTTGTAGCCAAATCCCACGCTCATTCTTTCCCAAAGCTGCTCTAGCCGTTCGAACCTTCTGGAGCATATCTTCCATAAAACTTTGACCACCGAATCCAGGTTCGACGGTCATCACAAGCACCATATCTATCTCATCTAAGATATCTTCAATTACCGAAAACTCTGTTCCTGGCTTCAATCCCACGCCCGCGCGTGCACCTTTTGCATGAATGGATTTGATGACCTTTCGAGGGTTATCGGCTGCTTCAAAATGAAAAGTGACACTTGCGCTGCCCATTTCAGCGAAAGCAGGTGCGGCTAACTCTGGTTCCACCACCATCAAGTGTGAATCCACAGGGATTGGGCACTCTTTGATTATCTCTGCAGCGCGATCGAAATCGAAGGTGAAGTTCGGAACAAATTTATTGTCCATGATATCTAAATGAATCAGGTCCGATACCGAAGAGACTTTTAGAATCTCTTCATTGAGTTTCGAGAAATCCGCATTGAGAATACTGGGAGTAATTCTGATTGCCACGACTGAACTCTAGCGGCAGAACTTCATTTTTTTCGGAATAACGCTATATACATTGCATCAGTTCCATGTACGCCCGGCCAAAGCTGCACATCAGGCGTGTCAGGTAATGGCATATCAGAAGGGAAGAATCCTCTGGCATCGATACTCTCGATTTCCGGGAAGGTTTCCAGTATCCAACGTCGATTATCAATAGTTTCACGTGCCAATGGTGAGCAGGTGACATAGCCGAGAATTCCAGTAGATGCGAGAATCTTTACTGCAGAATCCATCAAGGCTCGCTGTAACACAACGAGCTGTGGAATATCAGAGGATTTCTTTCGAAGCCGAGCATCTGGTCGCCGCCGAAGAGCTCCTAAACCCGAACAGGGAGCATCAAGCAGGACCAGAGCTGCGCTGCGCTCCCTGATTGGTGGATGAACAGCGTCGCCAACGGCGATAGTACTGGTGACCCGCTTCATTAACGCTGCGCGGTGCTCCGAAATCTCTAGTCCAAGGAATGTGTGCCCCAATTGATCAGCCCAACGATCGAGTAGCGCTGCTTTACCTCCCGGACCAGCGCAGAGATCGATCCAAGGACCAGGAATTTCACTATGGGAATGTGCAAGAGCCCGGGCCACTAAATATGAACCTTGATCTTGGATACCGGCGGTTCCATTTCGGATTTCCAGCAGGGATTCGGGATTTCCTGTGAGATAGCGAGCGCCTGGAACCCAATCTGCCATTTCGCTCGAGTGCAAACTCTCTTGCGACCACACCTCACCTGGATAGATCACTGCACAGACACGAGGATTTTGATTGTTAGCAGCCAATTCCGTGCGGACGCGATCAAGATCGCCCAATCGCTCAAAATACTCTCGCACTATCCATTTCGGATGGGCATACTCGATTGCTAGCGCTTCCAAGGGTTGAGTGCCTTCAGTTAATTCAGCAATCCACCGCTCCATGCTTTTTTCACTCACTCTTCGTGATACAGCATTGACGAATCCTGATGCTGAACCTGAGCGATTCTTCACAACTAACCGAACGGCATTATCCACTGGAGCGTGAGCGGAAATCTCTAACGTCAAGAGTTGATGTGCAGTTAATCGGAGAATATTAAGTGGTATTGGATCAATTTTGCTTACTCGTCGATTCGCAGCACTTTCGATAATCAAATCGTATAGCGATTGCATTCTGAGAGTGCCGTATACCAATTCTGTCACAAAATTACGATCTCTTGGTTCTAATGTGGAATCACGCAACCGAGCGGGAACAACTAAATTCGCGTAGGCACTCTCTTCCTCAATCTCTAAAAGCAATCGGAGCGCTAGATTTCGTGCGGCGAAACCTGCATCCTGTCGTTCGAAGGATTTATCTACCTTATTCAAATCGCTCGCGATCCTTCAGATTCATCCCGCGCATCCATTCTTCGCCGGTCAGAGCGCGCTTTCCTGCAGACTGTAATGAGGTGATGATTAGTGCTCCTGTTCCAGCGCTCACACATAAACCCTTTTGAAAGATGAAAATATCCCCTGGAACATGAGGCGCAATTGGATCCCCAGAGAATAGTTCGGCTTTGTGAATCAATACCCGTTCACCTCGAAAAGTAGTCCAAGCCGATGGCGCCGGATTAAAAGCGAGAATCCTTTGGCGAATCTGCTGCGCTGGTTCTTTCCAATCTATCCGTGCCTCTTCAGTTGAAATCTTCGGCGCCAACGGCAATGCCCCCGAATACCGAATATCAGATTGTGGTTTGGCAATTGCGCCAGCGGCCACTTCTTCGAGTTGTTGAATAATGTTCTCTGCCGCATCCTCCACTAACAACGTCCAAACCTCGCCAGTGCTTAAACCTGAAATGGGAAATTGTTCGCTTCGGAAGAATAAATCCCCCGTATCCATTCCTTTGCCTAACTTAAAAAGTGAATAACCGATTTCTTGCCGACCCGCGGCAATTAATCGTTGCACCGGAGCGGCACCACGAGCTTCGGGTAAAGTGGAAAAGTGGAGGTTGACCCAACCATTTCGGGGCAGATTGAGATATTTCTCGGGAATCAATTGTCCATAAGCGATAATCAACACCAAATCAGCCTTGATTAACTCTTCCACATAATCGTCGCATCGGCCACTATCAAAAATCTGCAATTTCTTTTCTTGCGCCCAGATAGCAACTGGCGTAGGAGTGAGTGTTCCACTGCGGCCCCGTGCTCTCGGTGGATTTGTTATGACTCCCAAGATTTCAATATCGCTTTGCGCTATGCGCTCGAAGATTGGTAAGACCATCGCAGGTGTGCCTGCGAGAAGAAGTCGCACTATATTCCGAATCCGTGGGTTGAGTGCGGAGAAAGGCGTATCTCTGGCGCCTTCAAGCCAAACCATTCGCTCTCTTTGATGTCGTGTAACGCTTTCTTGCGCATCTCTTTATCGAGTCGATCAACAAACAAGATGCCATTCAGATGATCAGTTTCGTGTTGGAAAATACGGGCAAGCAACTCCTCTCCAACTAAACGAACCGGTTCTCCGTGCATGGTGAATCCATCGGCAATTACGCGAAAGGCTCTTTTACAGTTGTATGCCAAACCTGGGATCGACAAACACCCCTCATCACCATCTTGCTCCTCCTCGCCCAAGCTGAGAATAGGATTTATAAGATGGCCAACTTCTTCATCAATAGACCATGTAAAAACGCGGAGCGAAACGCCAATTTGGGGTGCTGCAAGACCCGCTCCTGGAGCATCGAGCATAGTGTCGGTGAGGTCGGCAACTAGTTGACGAATCTCTTTATCAAAGGAGTCAACGGCTATGGCTGGGGTTGCAAGTATTGGATCCCCGAAAAGCCTTATTGGTTGAATAGCCACCTCGGAAGTCTACAATCTCAGAAAGATATTGGATCTACCCGCACGCGAGCGACATGCAAACCACGCGCCGACTGCGCCCGCACCCTGCGAAAAATCTCGTTGAGCGCCACATCTGATGAACTCGGGGAAATTCGAACAAGGGCAACCATCTCGCCAGTTTCCAGTGATTTTGGCGCTGATACCAAAACTTCACCTGGTAAATCACGAACAATTTGGCCCACGGCCTCATGAATACCTTTCACTTCAACGGTTTTAGCAAATGGCGGCAAGGAAAGAGTGGCGCGCTCTTGTAGTTCGCGCACGCTCGCTCCTAATCCATCCCATCGAACTAGCGCTTGGATATTCCGATTTGCATATTCGCAATCAATGAAAAGTTCAGCTTCGGGTCGCAAAATAGTAGCGAAAGCAAACCATCGTCGACGGGATTCTTCTTCTGCTTTCAGGCTAGCTCTTTGCAGCATAACTTGAGAATTGATGATCACACCTGCGCTATATCCGTTCTGTAGGACTGGCTCTGCACCTGGGGTAGCAACCACAATCACGGGTTGATCATCAATTTCATAGACTCGATGTTCGGCATTTGACGAGATAATTCTCGTGTTTGGAAATGCGCGGCCCAATTCTTCGACGAGGCGTTCATCGCCAATCTGCGAATTACGCAAAGATCGATTTGAGCAAAATGGACAACTCCAATTGTGCTG
>CAZLOJ010000015.1:16625-25598 GCA_964561165.1 uncultured Bifidobacterium sp.
CTCGGGGCGAGGTGCGCAAGATATCCCCGATTGACATATTCCGCTGCTACCAAAGAAGGGGAATATCCGCCAATAATGAGATGAGTCCTCTCGATATGTGATCGCATAATCGCCACTTCGCGGGCATGGAAATAGGGAGAACGTTGCTCCGAATAGGAATCGCTTCCCTCATCCCAAAGAACAATGAGATCGAGATTGGGCATCGGCATCAGTATTGAACCGCGCACGCCAACAATTATCTTGCGCTCACCATTTAGTATGTGCAGAAAAATCTCTTCACGTTCGCGCCGCTTCATATTCGAATGCCATATTGCGATTTGGGATTCTTGGATTCCCCCCATGTTCCTGATTAATAGAAGCATTCGCTCCACATCAGATTGGTCAGGTAAGAGAAGAATTGCATTGCCTGTACCCCAGCGCACCAAGCTAGCTAAAAATAAAAATGGGTCTTGCCCCGGCGGTGCGGACCAGTACGCGCGAACTTGCTTCTCATTCTTGGGATTCTTAGCCATTGCTCGCCAAAAACTCTCTGGATAATTCTTGTCAGGTGCCGGCTCACTCTCTCCACGTCTGAGGTTTTCTGGTCTACTGTTATTACTACTTGAGCTTCTTTCGTCGCCTCCAACTTTCTTTGTTAATGGCGGTAGCGCAAATCGAAGTACGTCCCAACGCGATCCCCCGTAATAGCGCTTTATTTCGCCAGCCAAATTTAAAACTTCTTGAGTCAGTACCGGAAAAGGCTTGATTAATTCTGTCAAGAATCTGATCTGGCCTTGAAAAGTCGAGTGCCCCTTGCGCCCTAACACCACACCTTGTGTACGTTTCCCATTGAAGGTGACCCGTACTAGTGAGCCGGGAAATACTAGATGTGAAATCTCTTCAGGGATGAGGAAATCGAATTCATCATCAAGATGAAGTACGCCTGTATCAACCAGGATGCTTGCGAACGGTAAATCCTTGGCAGCAACTGGCGGGCGTTCCGGTGCGATGACTTTCTCGCGTTTTAGGCGTAGCGGGGCAACTTTCTCCATCATGCTCGGTTGCGCTCATCTCCCTTCGCCATCAAACGGGAGCGTGCGATCAAAAGCCGGTTGCGCTCCGTAATTGCGCCACCCTATCGCGTTGCTCCCACGTGAATTCAGGGAGCTCGCGGCCAAAGTGGCCGTAGTTGCTGGTTTTACGATAAATCGGGCGGAGGAGATTCAGGTCATTGATGATTGCCGCAGGTCGTAAATCGAAAACTTCCGTAACCGCCTGTTGGATCTTTTCAATCGCCACGTTCTCAGTTCCAAAGGTTTCCACGAACAGCCCGACAGGTTGCGCTTTCCCAATAGCGTAGGCCACTTGAACTTCGCATCGTTTTGCCAATTGCGCAGCAACAATATTCTTCGCCACCCATCGCATTGCATAAGCAGCAGATCGATCTACTTTTGAAGGATCTTTTCCACTAAATGCGCCGCCGCCGTGACGAGCCATTCCACCATACGAATCGACAATAATCTTCCGTCCAGTAAGTCCTGCATCCCCCATGGGTCCGCCAAGCACAAATCGACCCGTAGGGTTAATGAGAATGCGCATCTCTTTTGTGGAGAGTTCGTAACGAGCAAGAACTGGGTCGACCACATGCTTCTTTAAATCAGCAGGAAGCTCGCGCTCGAGATCAACATCTGGATCGTGCTGTGTAGAAATGACTAACGTGTCCAGGCGCTGCGCAACATTCCCGCTGTATTCAACAGTGACTTGTGTTTTCGCATCAGGTCGCAGGTATGTGAGCGTGCCCGCTTTACGAACTTTCATGAGTTGATGCGAGAGCGCATGAGAGATAGCGATAGGTAATGGCATTAACTCTGGCGTTTCGTCTGTCGCATACCCAAACATCAAACCTTGGTCACCTGCTCCTTGACGGTCAAGCGGATCACTTGATTCCTTCGAACGCTCTTCGATTGCGGTATCTACCCCTTGAGCAATATCTGGCGATTGCTTGCCTAAGGAGAGGCTGATGCCACAGGAATTACCGTCGAAGCCGCGCTCGCTACTGTCATAGCCAATATCGAGGATTACCGAACGGATTAAGCTCATCAGATCTGGGTTTGCGGTGGTAGTTACTTCGCCGGCAACATGAACTTGTCCGGTAGTAAGCAACGTTTCAACAGCCACTCTACTTTTGGAATCTTCAGCAAGAAAGGCATCAAGTATGGAATCAGAGATCTGATCTGCCATCTTGTCGGGATGGCCCTCTGTTACCGATTCTGAGGTAAATAGGCGTTTTGACACGGGGCTAACTTAGCGCCTTCGCTACTACATCCAAGAGCGCATCGCTGAGCGTGTCCTTACTTTGATATTCAAAGATTGTCGTCGTTCCATACTTATCAATCAAAAAACCACCATTGGATGGGGAGTTGAATACCGCCTGATGTGCGATGTCATTGACGAAGAGGTAATCGACCCCTTTTCGCGACAGTTTCTCCGAGGCTTGTCCCGCATCAACGGAACTCTCTGCGGCAAATCCCACGATAACGCCTCGATGAGAGCGGCTTTGCTCCCCCTCGGCCTGGTCTCGATGGCGTGCAGCGAATGTTGCCAGTAAGTCTGGATTCTCTACTAACTCCAGGGAGAGATCTGTTCCGGTGCGCTTTATTTTGCTGCCACTTAGTTGCGCAGCTCGATAATCCGAAACTGCTGCTGCCATAAAGAGATAATCGAAATTTCCTACCGATTGAAGTTCACGAGAAAGATCTGCAGTCGAACTTACTTCAATGATTGAAATTGATTTATCTCTCGGAAGCAATTCTGGTGAAATATTTGCGGCGATTAGAGTCACTTGGGCGCCGCGTGCTGCAGCAGCTTTGGCAATTGCTACTCCTTGTTTGCCTGAGGAAAGATTCCCGATAAAACGTACCGGATCTATCATCTCCCTCGTACCGCCTGCAGTGACTACGACTGATTTACCGATGAGATCGCTTCGTAGAAGATCGTGAGAGTTTAGATAATCAAATATCTCAAAAATTTCAGGAAAACGACCAACACCGGTATCGCCATTATTCAATGGACCTTCTGCTGGTTCCATGACAAGGATCCCGCGCTCACGTAATGTCGCCACATTTGCTTGAGTTGCCTCGTTGAGCCACATCTGGTGATGCATAGCCGGAACGATGACTACCGGAGATTGCACGGTGAGCGCTGTTGCGCTCAGTAGATCCTCACTTCGTCCTTGTGCCAACCGCGCAAGGAAATCGGCTGTCGCGGGGGCGATAAGTAAAAGTTCGGTCGTGCGGGCTATCTCGATATGTGCACCCGCTGCCACATCCTCCCAGAGTGAGGCGTGAACTTTCTTTCCCGAGAGAGCTTCCCAAGTCGCTGCGCCGACAAAACGTAGCGCGTTCGTTGTTGGTACAACCTGAACATCAAATCCTTTGTCGAGCAGGCGTCGGAGCAGCTCACACGATTTATATGCGGCAATGCCGCCTGTTACACCTAGCGTTATTTTTCGGGGAAGCATGATTGTCCAGCGCGCGATGCACAGACCGAGTTATGCGTTCTCGGGTGACTCGGCGCTCTCTAAGGATTCGAGCGTGAGAAGACCACCGTTGATTTCACGTAATGCGATAGAGAGCGGTTTCTCGTGGACATGCGTTTCCACTAGTGGCCCAACATATTCAAGTAAACCTTCGCTCAATTGCGAGTAATAGGCGTTGATCTGCCGTGCACGTTTGGCTGAGAAGAGGACCAGGCTGTATTTCGAGCCACTCTTGGCCAAAAGGTCATCGATTGGCGGATTGGTGATGCCGTCGCTGTGGATCATTGCCCTGCCTCCAGAAGTGGCGCTTGTGAGCTCACGGGTGGAGCTAGCGCGGTTGAGAGGCCAAGGTTATCAGCCGAGCGGCTACCTCCTCGACTGAGGTATTAACCAGCACCTCATCGAACCAATGGCTCTGGGCCATCTCCTCCTGAGCAAGTTCCAGGCGCTGTGCAGCCCGTTCCGGGGATTCTGTCCCACGACCGAGCAACCGGCGTTCCAACTCCACGATTGAGGGTGGGGCCAGAAAGACTAAGTACGCCTGGTCGCTAGCCAATCGAACTTGGCGAGCTCCAGAAATCTCGATCTCCAAAAGGACTGATCTGCCTGCGTTGATCTCCTCAAATACCGGAGCTTTGGGAGTGCCGTAGTAATTATCAGCAAAATGCGCCCATTCGAGAAACTCGTTTTTGGCTATCTGATCCTTGAATTCACTCTCGGAGCGGAAGAAGTAATCGATCCCATCTCGTTCACCCACACGTGGTGCTCGAGTGGTTGCTGAGACGCTTACCCATATATCGGGGCAGTTTTTTCGCAAGTAATCAGAGACTGTTGATTTTCCAACTCCGCCCGGACCGGAGAGCACGATCAAATTCACGCGCCTAGCGTAGTTGGAACTCTGCCAATAAATCTCGAGTTTGATGGATTCCTAATCCTCGAATTCGGCGGCTGGCTGCGATGCCCACCTTTTCCATAACTGCTAAGGCGCGTACTTTTCCCACTCCGGGAAGAGCTTCAATGAGGGCGCTCACTTTCATTTTTCCAACAAAGTCGTCGCTCTTACCCAACGTTATAACCTCTTCGAGAGTGCGCTTACCACTTTTTAGTTCTGCTTTGATCTGAGCCCGAACTTTTCGAGCTTGCGCTGCTCGTTCGAGCGCTGCCGCTCGTTCGGCTTCTGTGAGTCGAGGTAGCTCCATATCTACAAGTTAGCTGGTAACTGCCCTGGTGGCATCTTCAAAACGATGCGGCGATGCGCGCTGCGTTCTCAGCAATCTCTTTGAGAGTTAACCCTGAGGTTATCGGTCGACCTATGACCACAAAATTTGCACCCCATGAGATGGCCTCTTCGGGCGTTGCCACGCGAGATTGATCTCCCTGTGCTGAACCAAGTGGTCGAACACCTGGAGTGATGAGGGTGATTTCTTGTGGCACGCTCGCCCGTAAACTTCGAACTTCATGAGGTGAGGCCACGATGGCGCGCGCACCCGCGCGCACTGCCGATTGAGCCCATCGGTTCACGATCTCACTCGAGCTTCCTGTGATCCCCAGTTGTTCAATCTCGGCTTCGGATAACGAGGTAAGTAAGGTGACCGCAGTGATCTTTCCCAACGGAAGTTCTCCCACGGCTGCCGAAATCATGCTCTCTCCACCAGCTGCGTGGACCGTTAGATAATCTGGTTGTATCTCTGCGATAGCTCGCGTTGCCCCGGCTACCGTGTTTGGGATGTCATGCAATTTCAAATCCAAGAAGAGTTCTAGCTCGGGAGCGCCCTCCCGCACATAGCTCACGCCGGATTGACCGTGGGCGAGAAAAAATTCCAAACCAAGCTTGATGATGCTGATGGACTCACGGGTAGCGTGCACCCATTCGCGTGCGCGCTCAACATCGGTCGTATCGACGGCGAGAACAATTGGCGCTCTCACTGAACACTCCTATGTGCGTAACCGACCGCGTCAGAGAACCGTGAAAATCCGCGCGCTAGTAGTAAAGACTCGAGCTCTCGCTTGATTCGTACTGGCGCAGAAGGGTCATGGAATGTTGCCGTTCCCACAGAGATAGCGCAGGCGCCAGCGAGAACTAATTCAAATGCATCATTGCCAGTGAGAACTCCACCCATTCCCACAATGGGCACCTGTGGAAGCGCGCGATGAACTTGATAAATGGCGCGTACAGCTACAGGTCGAATTGCAGGACCCGAAAGACCACCGGTCTTATTAGCAAGATGTGGTCGCATGGTCTCGGTATTGATCACCATTCCTAGAAGCGTATTGATCATCGCCAAACCATCGGCGCCGGCAGCTACCACCTCTTCGGCAATAGAGACGATATCAGTGACATCAGGAGAGAGCTTTGCAATTATCGGCATGGTATTACCAACGCTTCGCTTGACTGCCTCTATCACTTCGCGCGCAGAATTTCTGTCACAGGCAAAAACTAATCCACGATTTTCAACATTTGGACAGGAGATGTTCACTTCGATTGCGCTTACGCCCTGCGCACTCCGCACTTTTCGAGCAAGTGCAGCAAATTCATCTACGCTCTCGCCTGCAATTGACACGATGGTACGTGCGCCATGTTCGACCAGCCATGGTAGATCCTCTTTGAGAAAGAGATCGATCCCTGGGCCTTGCAATCCGATCGCGTTGAGCATTCCGCTAGGAGTTTCAGCCATTCGCGGAGTAGCTCTTCCCGAGCGCGGTTGACTCATGACAGATTTGGTCACCACTGCGCCTATTTGATCTAACGGGAAAAAGGCGGAGAGTTCTTTTCCATTTGCCGCACAACCACTCGCCGTGAGAATCGGATTAGGAAGACTCGTCTGACCAATCGACGTGGAGAAATCGAAGGCGCTCATCGATGAGCTCCGTAGGTTCCTGGTGGAATAGTGCCGATTGCATCCCATTGAACGGCGGTCCCATCGAAGATAGGCCCCTCAATGCAGGAGCGGAGCATCTTGATAACGCCATCTTTATCTTGCACCGGCAGCACGCACGTCATGCATAGGCCCACACCACAAGCCATTGATTCTTCGACTGCACATTGAACGAGAACTCCTGCGCGAGCACCAATCTCGGTCAATGCCTTGAGCATCGCCATCGGGCCGCAGGCGTACACGATGTCTATTGCAGAGAGCGCATTATCGAAGAGGTCGGTAACTCTTCCTTTAGCGCCGCTGGAACCATCTTCAGTAGCAATCATGAGTGAGTGCACCGAGCGCTTACCTTCGACAGGGGCGAAAATTCGATCCGCTGTCGCAGCTCCAATCGCCATCTCTACTCGTGAATTCTTCTGACGCAACGTCTCAGCGAGCGCGAACAGGGGCGCTGAGCCATACCCGCCACCCACCAGGAGGGCGCGGACTGGATCCTTCGGGATTTTGAAAGCATTTCCTAACGGACCAACAACATCTAATTTCTCGTGCGGTGCGCGTTGAGTTATCCACGTACTCCCGGGTCCATGCGGTGCAACGATAATTTCTACCGTGCCACCGAAGGGTCCTCGAGGAACTGTTTGGTAAATCGCAAAAGAACGTCGCAGGAGCATGGAACTTTTCATATCCCCGATGCTAATTGCGAGGAAATTTCCAGGTTTGGCATGTTCTGCAATAGCCGGAGCTGCCAATGTTAAATGATGGTAGGCGCCTACTTTCCGGTTGGAAATAACCTCGCACTCACTTTGAGTCACATCGGGATTGATACTCGCTGAATGTGCCACGACAGTTACCGTAACCACTCTTGTAGTGAAGTGACGGTAAAACCACCAGCGCGTTGCGCCACCATCGCTTCAGCGGCCGCATTCAATCCTGAGATAGTGGTGATAATCGGGATTCCTCGCGCAACAGCAGAGGTTCGAATCCGCCAACCATCCTCCCGTGGTCCTGACCCAAAGGGCGTATTCACCACTAACGAGACGGTTCCAGATTCAATCAGATCAAGTGCGGTGCTCTCTCCTTTAGGACCAACTCCTTCTGAAAACTTTCGAACGTTCTGCACGACGATTCCCTTATCTGCAAGAGCCTTAGCTGTACCAGCGGTCGCATACAGCTCGTACCCTGCATCAGCCAATTTCTGTGCGCCAATAATTCCTTGAGTTTTATCTCGGTCGGCAAATGAGACGAAAATAGAACCTGAATTAGGGAGCGCTCCTGATGCTGCGCTCTGACTCTTCGAAAAGGCCCTTCCAAATGTTGTATCCCGTCCCATAACTTCTCCGGTAGAGCGCATCTCGGGTCCGAGCAGTGCATCTACGCCGCTGCCATCACGTTTCCTAAAGCGATTCCAGGGCAAAACTGCTTCTTTCACGCTAATCCCACGCGCGATGCCGTCACCATCTCGTGGTAGCACTCCCTCCTCACGAAGCGTTGCGATGCTCTTTCCTAAGGAGATCTGTGCAGCTGCTTTCGCAAGCGGAACTCCAATTGCTTTACTAACAAATGGCACCGTTCGAGATGCTCGCGGATTTGCCTCGAGCACGTAGAGCGTGCCACCTTCGATTGCAAATTGAATATTGACCAAACCTAGAACACCGATACCACGGGCAATCTTCTCGGTTGCAGTACGGATTTCCGCTAGTTCTCGCTCTGAGACATTAACTGGCGGTAAAACACAGGCGGAATCACCCGAGTGAATACCAGCCTCTTCTATATGTTCCATGACTCCAGCGAGGAAGAGTTCCTTACCATCGAATAAAGCATCCACGTCAAGTTCGGTAGCGTGATCCAAGAACCTATCGACAAGTACTGGATGGTCAGGACTGATCTCCGTTGCTCGAGAGATGTAGCTCTCTAGCGCGCTATCGTCATAAACAATTTCCATACCCCGACCACCCAGCACGTACGATGGCCGAACCAAAACTGGATATCCCACTCGATGTGCAATGGTTAGTGCATCCGTGTAGGAATAAGCCAAACCAAATTCTGGAGCACGGAGTTGTTCACGTTCTAGGAGCGCACCAAATTCGCCTCGATCTTCAGCAATATCAATCGATTCGGGGCTTGTCCCAACAATGGGTACGCCCGCTTCTTGCAAGGATTTAGCCAGGCCAAGCGGAGTTTGTCCACCTAATTGAACTATCACCCCAGCTACCGGGCCCACCGCTAGCTCTGCGCGGTAGATCTCCATGACATCTTCAAAAGTTAAAGGTTCGAAATAGAGTCGATCTGCAGTGTCGTAATCCGTTGACACCGTCTCTGGATTGCAATTGACCATGATTGTTTCAAAATCCATATCTTTCAATGCGAAGGCAGCATGGACGCAGGAATAATCAAACTCCACACCTTGACCAATTCGATTCGGTCCGCTTCCGAGAATTAGTACGGCTGGCTTTGTTCTTGGCTCAACTTCACTCTCATCTTCATAGCTGGAGTAATGGTATGGAGTTAACGCTCTAAATTCCGCTGCACAGGTGTCAACGGTTTTGTAGACCGGATGAATGTCAAAACTATCTCGTTTGC
>CAZLOJ010000016.1:0-10869 GCA_964561165.1 uncultured Bifidobacterium sp.
AATTCTTCAGGTCGCGGGCAGGCGCAGACGAGATTGCGGTCGCCATGTGCCCCATCAATTCGACCTACTGGAGGCCAATACTTTCCTGGAGCGCCACTACGAAGCGCTGGCGCCGCCTGGTCTTCAACGAGATATGCACCTTGGGTGGCTGTATACATTTGCGACCAGTCAGCGATGAGGAACGCTGCCGTATGTGGCGCGTTGCGCAGTGGTGAAGCGTCAATCGCGCTCTCCCCTGACTCCACCGCTGAGATCTCTGCTCGGATAGCAGTGAACGCTCGCACGAACCGCTCTAATTCTTCGAGATCTTCCGATTCGGTTGGCTCAATCATCATCGTTCCAGCAACAGGGAAAGAGACCGTTGGCGCATGAAAGCCACCATCCATTAATCGCTTTGCTATGTCATCCACGCTCACACCGACAGCTTTGTTGAGGGGGCGAATGTCGATGATGCATTCGTGGGCGATAAAACCATCGCGACCTTTGTATAACACTGGAAAGAGTGGATCGAGTTTCTTCGCTAAATAGTTGGCAGAGAGAATTGCCATCTGAGTTGCCTCTGTAAGACCTGCACCACCCATTAAATGGATGTAGCTCCATGGAATCGTCAGGATTCCAGCTGACCCAAATGGCGCACCTGAGATAGGACCCACACCTGTCTCTGGACCAGCACTTTTATCGAGTGGGTGATTTGGTAGATACGGTGCAAGGTGCGCTTTCACTCCGATTGGACCCACTCCCGGACCGCCTCCACCATGAGGAATGCAGAAAGTTTTATGGAGGTTCAAATGTGAGACGTCGGCACCAAATTTGCCTGGCTTGGCCAAACCGACCAGCGCATTGAGATTTGCACCATCAACGTAAACCTGTCCCCCAGCCTCATGAATCATTTGGCAAATTTCGGTGATCGTATCCTCATACACGCCATGTGTAGACGGATAAGTAACCATGAGCGCTGATAATGAGTCGCGATGTTCGGAAACTTTGTTCGCGAGATCTTCCATATCGACATTGCCAGAATCATCGCAGCCGACCACAACAACCTTCATGCCTGCCATTACAGCGCTTGCAGCATTCGTTCCGTGTGCACTTGATGGGATCAGGCAAATATCGCGATGGGCCTGACCGCGTGCGTGATGATAGGCGCGAATGGCTAGTAGTCCCGCAAATTCACCTTGGGAGCCCGCGTTAGGTTGCAGAGAAATAGCATCGTAACCTGTTATCTCTACTAACCATGAAGAGAGTTCGTCAATAATTTGGCGTGTGCCACGAGATTGATCTTCTGGAGCAAAGGGATGTAGCGATGCAAACTCTGGCCACGTTATCGATTCCATCTCCGTTGCGGCATTTAATTTCATTGTGCATGAGCCCAGTGGGATCATCGTCCTATCAAGTGCCAGATCTTTATCTGCTAGTGAGCGCAAGTAGCGCATCATTGCTGTTTCGCTCTGCTTAGAAGAAAAAATAGGATCAATTAAATAAGCAGTGCCGCGCTTGAACTCCTCGTCAACCTTGCTTTCATAACGCTCGACAGTGAAGCCCAACCCTCTCCCCAGCGCCGCTAGGTGCTTACTGGTGCTCTTCTCATCGAGAGAGATAGAAAGAGTTTGGGGGTCTCGAACAGAGATATTTATTCCTTCGTCGAGAACTTGGCGACGCAATTTTTCGGCGTCCACACCTGTGATTGTTACCGTGTCGAATCGCTCGTGTTCGGAAATTTCAAAACCTGCGTTTTTGGCACTCTGCGCGATAGATGCTGCTTGGTTTTTAATCCGCTGCGCAATTGCACGCAAACCTTCTGGTCCATGCCACATTGCATATAACGCAGAGATATTTGCAAGCAACGCTTGCGCTGTACAAATGTTGCTCGTTGCTTTCTCACGACGGATATGTTGCTCTCGAGTTTGTAGCGCTAATCGATATGCGCGATTTCCATGTGCATCGACGCTTTCCCCTACCAATCGACCAGGAATAGATCGCTCCATCCCCTCGCGAACGGCAAGAAAACCTGCATGCGGGCCACCAAAGCCCATGGGAACCCCAAATCGTTGCGCCGAACCAATAGCGATATCAAAACCCCACTCCCCTGGCGATTTAAATAGCGTGAGTGCAAGTAAATCGGTGGCAGCAATGGCAAAACCACCATTTTTATGTATCTGAGAAATTGCGGCAGCGGGAGAACGCAACTCTCCGTTACTTCCTGGGTAGCTGATCAGGAGTGCATACCCACTTGGAAGTGGTTTAGAAATATCGACTGTACGAATTTCGATACCCAGAGGTTCTGCGCGCGTTTGGATAACAGCAATGGTTTGCGGATGGGTGTTTTCGTCTATCAAGAACGGTGTGTTTTCATCGCCTTTCCATAACCTTTTCGCAAGAGTCATGGCTTCAGCCGCAGCTGTTGGTTCATCGAGCATTGATGCGTTACTGATTGGTAAACCCGTGAGATCTGACACTACTGTCTGAAAGAGAAAGAGCGTTTCTAACCGACCTTGACTGATCTCAGGTTGATATGGCGTGTACGCCGTGTACCACGCTGGATTCTCGAGCACATTTCTTTTAATTACAGGAGGAAGTTCGGTGTCGTAATAACCCAATCCAATCATCGACGTCACAGTTTTATTGTTCGATGCGATGGCGCGAAGTTTCTCTAAAACCTCCCCTTCGCTCAACGCCTCTGGCAGCTTTCCATCATCCAGGGTGGTTCGTATCGAGCGCGGAATGGTCCGCTCTATCAATTCATCAAGGTGCGCCAAATTCAGGAAGCGGAGCATCTGGTCGAGGTCACTTCCGCGAGGACCAATATGGCGCGACTGAAACGGGCGCGAGCCCTCAGTAATCTTTTCGATCATTGCTATCTACTCCGCCGCTGCCGGTTTACTCGCCCCAAAGGATTACGGCGGGCGCTTTCACGCCTGTCGTGAGCAGATGCTATGGCGAAGTGGAGTTAAATGCCTGGCGCGGCGCGCACGAGAGATTAAGCGCCTTTGCGGTTACGCCGGATGGAGAGTTCGTCAGTTCCAGCGCCAATCGAGGTAGCGTTTTCGCCTTCGCTCGGAAGTTGTGCAAGCGTGCCCTCGACCTCCCGCCACACAGAACCGATCGCTATTCCAAAGACGCCCTGTCCCCCAGCGAGCAGGTCGATCACATCATCTGCGCTGGCACATTCGTAGATCGATGCACCATCGCTCATCAAGGTGAGAGTTGCGAGGTCTTGGGTACCGCGAGCGCGCAGGTGTTCGACAGCGCTGCGGACGTTCTGAAGGGAGATTCCCGTATCGAGAAGGCGTTTAACGATCTTCAGGACCAGAATGTCGCGAAAGCTATATAGGCGAGAGGT
This sequence comes from uncultured Bifidobacterium sp., assembly GCA_964561165.1. GTDB lineage: Bacteria > Actinomycetota > Actinomycetes > Nanopelagicales > Nanopelagicaceae > IMCC26077. Next base: position 3,341 of record CAZLOJ010000016.1, read on the forward strand.
TCCCGAACCTGAGGCGGTGCGAATGGTCGGTTCTACCAGACCAGTCCTAGCCCAATAATCCAACTGGCGATAGGAAATCCCAGCAGCCGAACAGGCGATAGCGCCACGATATCCCGTGAGCTCACGGTCAGAATCGGATCGCGCCGGTTCGTGTGGGGCGCTGGAAGTACCCGGAGTATCCGGAGTATGCGGGTTCTCTGACATAGCCAAATGGCTCCTAAAGCTCGGGGAAGAGTGGGTTAATAGTAGGTCGGGTGCATCTTCATCACAATGACCGACACACTCAACATTAAAGTGATACTTGAGAGTTTAACGGGAGGAGTGTTTTTCGGCCGGAGATGGTGACCAACAAGGTTAACGATGGCGCAACCGCGCTCGCAGCGCCTTCGCGTAGAGGACGATAAAGAGGGCCCCTAGGGCGATAAAAAAGATCCGCCCCCAACTCCACGGTCCTGGCGCTAGCGCAAGTAAGAAGGCCAGCAGAAAGGCGAAACAGACCATGATCGCTCCACTTTGCCGGAGCGCCCGTTCCGGAAAGAATGCCGCCGCTAACGCCATGAATGCTGCTAGTGGAAGCAAAATTGCCCCGCTCACTCGGATATTCCAGAGCGTGACATCGGGATCGAGGTCGAGTGGAAGGCCGAGCGCATCAGCCAATGCGGTTGGGATAGCTAGTGCGGTGAGGGAAGAGATGCCGATGATTGCCGCGCCAAGGCGCAGGAGGAGTTTCATCTGGCGGTCGAGCATACGTCAGAGGGTAACTGCCTGCTCATTGATGCGATAGAGGTTAGCGTCGACTAAATAGCGAAATCTTCTGGGTCAATTTGATCGAGGAACTCTCTAAATCGTTCGACTTCACCCTCCCCAGCTTCCCCTACCTCCCCTAAACCTTCTGCAGTGCCAGTTTCGTTCATTTCGATTCCAGCCTCTGCCAGGAGTGTATTCGCGCCATAAATAGGAGTTCCCGTACGTAATGCAAGTGCGATCGCATCTGATGGTCGCGCTGACACTTGCACTCCATTGTCAAAAATCAATTCCGCGTAGAAAACTCCATCTCGAATTCCAGAGAGATGCACTTGAGCAACAGAATTGCCAGTCGCGGCAATTACATCCTTCAGAAGATCATGCGTCAAAGGCCGCGGTGGTTCCACCCCTTGCTGGGCAAATGCGATTGCTGTTGCTTCAACTGCTCCAATCCAAATCGGAAGAAAACGAGTGCCATCGATTTCTTTGAGAAGAACAATTGGTTGACTCGAGGGCATCTCAACGCGAACACCAACCACGTCGAGTTTTCTCGATGCGCCAGAGTCTCCAGTTCCGCCAAAGGGGTTGGAATCTGAAGGGGGTAGCAGGTTCTCGCTCACTCTTTCATCCTACGACCAATTGCTATCGATTTCAGGGTGGAAATTACTTCCCCTGTCGTAAACCACTGCGCACAAGCGCTGCGTGAATCTTGAGCGTTAATCCTCCTAGTTGGCGCTCAACTTCCTCTGCACGCGCTTTTGCTTCACTCCCCTTTTGTCGCAACAACGGAGTGATCACTTGTTCAATCAAACCGATTTCTCGCTCTGCTGCGCTTTTGAATGGACGAAGGTGCCGCGCTTCGATTCCGAAAGCCGAGATTTCTGCTACCGCACGGGCAATCGCTAGCGCATCTCCGTCGTAATGTTTGCTGTTGCTCTGAATCAGACCATAACTCTCTAATTCGGAGAGTTGGGTCTCATTCAATTGCGAGCTTTCCAGAAGCTCGCTACGAGAGAGTTTCAGATCAGAACTCTCACCATAAAGCTTCTCGCCATCGACCGTTGCCACGCGCGGGGCCAAAGCTGTTGCGCCAGGCAGAGCAGGCGGTTCAAGTCCACGATCAAGAGCATCGAGATGATCCTTGATGACCTTTAGTGGAAGGTAGTGATCGCGTTGCGCGGCTAGAACATAACGCAATCTATCCACATCGTGATGCGAAAATTTTCGATAACCCGAAGGCGTGCGTTGTGGTTCAATCAAACCTTCCGATTCTAGGAATCGGATTTTTGAAATCGTTACATCGGGAAATTCTCCGCGGAGTTTGCCCAACACTTCACCAATACTCAAATACGCGCGGGCTGGGACACTCACTTCTTACCTCCGTTAGTGATGAACAACAATCGATATTTACCAATCTGTACTGAATCTCCGTTAACAAGATCGGTTTGTTCAGCAAGCTCCCCGTTCACATAGGTGCCATTCAAGCTCCCGCTATCTTGTACTGAGAATTTTCCACCTAAACGACGAAACTCAGCGTGCTTACGAGAGACTGTGACGTCATCAAGAAAAATATCATTCTGAGGATTCCGACCAACACTCACTAGATCGCTATTTAGTAAATATCTGGCTCCTGCATTTGGACCTTTTTGCACAAGAAGAAGCGCGCTTTCATCTCCAAGTTCGCTAATGACCCCGCGATCAGCTGGGGAGAGATTTTCAAGTGCACGCTCTGGAAGTGGAGTTGGCGCATCGCGTTTGATAGATGTCGTGTCGGACATTTATCCCACCACTTCCCCTCTATCGCCCCGTGTAGCCAGCGAACTGCCGGATAAGGTTCTAGTAAACCTTTACACGCGACCCTAAAGAGCAGAACGCTGCCGGTCAAGCCCACCGAGAGCCCCTGAAACGACAAAGGGCAGCCGGCCGAGATGGGCCGAGATGGGCTGCAGTTAGCTGGCGCTATTCGGCAGCGACCAAGGCGCTATAGCCGGCGCTATCGAGGAGAGCGCCGATCTCCGTTGGTGAGACCGAAGAAATTTCAAAAAGCCATCCTGTGCCATAGGGAGAAGAGTTGATCGACTCTGGATTTTCTACGACCGCATCATTAATTGCAGAAATCTCTCCCGAGACCGGGGCATAAATCTCACTGACGCTTTTAGTGGATTCAACTTCGCCACATACGCCACCTGCGCGAACCTGCTCACCAACTTTTGGTGTGAGCACGTAGACAATGTCGCCAAGTGCGTGTTGAGCGAAATCAGTGATGCCAACGCGAATACTTTCCGGAGTAATAATTTCAACCCATTCGTGTTCGGATGTGTATTTCAAATGTGCCGGTATCGAACTCATCTCCGAAGCGCTCCTTCTCCAAGTAACTAGGGCGTTACCGTATCGCTAGCTTCACGTATCTGCGAGCGCGCTTCAAGGAAATATTGGGCGCCCGTCAAGAGATACAGGAGCACCCCCCAGCCAGCGAAAGCGGTGGCAAAAATGCCCGCCACGATGGCCGCCGCGCCATTCTGCTGGGCAAGAAGCAATAGTGGAAAGGCATAAAGGAGATTCAAAGTAGCTGCTTTGCCGAGAAAAGTTACCGGTAGCGGTCCTTTTCCGATCCTGTAGAGCCCGGGGAGCGTGGTGGCAAGAATCAAATCGCGTGCGATGAGGATAAGTAGCAACCAGAGTGGAATCACATCCCGAATAGTTAAGCCAATGAGTACGGCAGCGATGTAAAGGCGATCGACAAGAGGGTCGAGTAGCTCGCCCAGTCGCGAGTATTGATTGAGCGCTCTTGCTAATTTACCATCTACATAATCGCTGGCCCCGGCAACAATTAAAATAACGATTGCCCAAATATCACGATCACCAGCGAACAAAGTCCACAAAAAAAGTGGAATGCCGAGCGCCCGCAAAATTGTTATGACGTTTGGAAGGGTTAGATTTGAAGAAGCAGCGCCCACATCACGGCGCGCTCCACGATTGTTTTTCACGTCGGGACGACAGGATTTGAACCTGCGACACCCAGACCCCCAGCCTGGTGCGCTACCAAGCTGCGCTACGTCCCGGTTTTGCGTTCAATAGTCTACGCATCCCAGGGGGTTGCTGCTCACCAACCTTGTAATGTTCACCGTTATTTTCCCCAGTGACTTTATGTTCGAATACGAACAGAGACTTCAACTGGGGTTCCCGCAAAACCGAATTCCTCACGCAATCGCCGCTCAATGAAACGACGGTATGAGGGTTCTAAGAAACCGCTAGCGAAGATTACAAAACGCGGCGGACAAGTGCTTGGTTGGGTAGCGAAGAGAATCTTCGGCTGCTTTCCACCGCGCACCGGCGGTGGCGTTGCCGATATCAATGCGCCAAGAAATGAATTCAATTTTGAAGTAGGAATACGCATTTGCCATCCCTCTAGCGCGCGTCGCAGCGCTGGGGCTAGGCGATCTTTATGCCAGCCAGTTTTTGCAGAAATGTTTATTCGCTCTGCCCATTCCACTTGATTGAGTTCGCGCTCCTTTTCCCGCTCTAGCGCTTCACGTCGATCTTCATCCACTAGATCCCATTTGTTCATTGCGATCACCAGCGCCCTACCTGAGTCCACTACTTTCGACATGATGCGCAAATCTTGCTCTGCAATGGGTTCGGATGCGTCTATCACCAAGATTGCCACTTCGCCTCGCTCTAGAGCAGTTTCCGTGCGAAGCATTGCGTAATACTCGGTCCCACTGGCTTGATGTGCATGCTTTCGAATTCCCGCGGTGTCGATAAAGCGCCATGTTTCTCCACCGAATTCAAGTTCCTCATCGATCGGATCTCGAGTAGTGCCAGCAACTGAATCAACAATTGCGCGGTTTTCGCCCGCTAGCGAATTTAGCAAACTCGATTTGCCCACGTTGGGACGGCCGAGCAGAACCACTCTGCGAATTTGGTCGAACTCTTCGATTGAGCGTTGTGCTGGAAGTGCAGCGACAACTAAATCTAATAAATCGCCGCTACCTCTTCCGTGCAGCGCTGATACTGGAATCGGTTCTCCTAAACCTAGTTGCCATAATTCATGAATCGCTAACTCGATTTCAGGTGAGTCTGCTTTATTTCCGATCAAAATTACTGGTTTGCCGCTCTTGCGAATGACATTCACCAGAGCTACCTCTTCATCGAGAGCGCCAACTGAAATATCTATTATGAATAAAATTAGATCCGCTTCGCGAATAGCAAGCTCTGCACTCGCTGAGATTTGAGCATTTATCGAGACTGGATCAGGGTCTGGTTCCCATCCTCCGGTATCCATCACGATAAAATCTCGTCCATTCCATTGCGCTTCGTACTTAACGCGATCGCGCGTAACTCCCGGTTGATCTTCGATGATTGCTTCTCGACGTCCGATTAGCCGATTGATCAGCGTCGATTTACCAACATTTGGCCTACCCACCACTGCAACGATTGGTAGTTCGCGATTAACTTCAGTCATGAGATGTTCCGCCATCTATCAATCTAAGCTTCTTAATCATCATTGTGATCTCCGCAACGACTTCTGTAAGGGTGAGATGTGTCGCATCAACGACGATTTGATCGTCGACTTGGCGCAACGGCGAAGAGCTGCGCGATGAATCAATTGCATCACGCTTTGCCAATGATTGCCCGACATCTCCAGCTTTATGAGCCAGCTCCAACTCTGCACTTCGCCGTGCTGCTCGAGCTGCTAAATCAGCAGTGAGAAAGATTTTTAATTCCGCATCAGGCCAAACAGTGGTTCCGATATCTCGTCCTTCAACAACAATCCCTCGCACAGCTTTATTGATGATGTTGCGCTGAATGTCGAGGAGATATCCTCTAACCAGAGCATCAGACGCTATTTCACTCACGCGTTCAGTTACCTCTTGAGAACGGATAAGTGTGTTGACGTTCTCACCCTTGAGCCGTATTTGCGGTTGAGCTGGATCACCCACCCAAATCAGCGAATCGCTGCTTGAGAGGAAGTCGGAAACGAACTTCCCTAAGCCGATGTTCTCGTTTTGTAGTCGGAGCAGGGTTACCGCTCGATAAAGCGCGCCGGTATCGAGGTACTCCCAATCAAAGGCTTGGGCGAGTGCGCGCGAAACGCTTGATTTGCCAGCGCCACTTGGACCGTCGATTGCAATGACAACCATCGCGCCCTCCCTTCGAATATTCTTTTACTGCTTTGCAATTAAATCGACTTAATAACTAAACACCTTTCGACAACTCCGTCACGTTCCAGCCGAGAATCGACAAATGGTTATTTAAAGTCGACAAATCTCCTGGGTTCACATAGAGGGTGATCAAGCCAGTTTCCTGTCCCGGTGAATGCTCGATACGTAGGTCTTCAATGTTAATTTCTCCATCTGCACAATGGTTAAAGAGCGCAGCAAGCTGCCCAGCGCGATCAGGAATAACCACGCTTAATACGCCATAATTCCGGGGAACACCGCCATGTTTACCCGGCACTAGCGACGCGCCTTCTAGGCCTCGGTTCATTAAAGCTAGAATGCTTTCTCTATTGAACTTTTTATCTTTTAAGACATTTATCGATTTAACAATCTCATCTAACAACGGCAGGACTTCATCTTGATTGCCTTCCAAGATGGGTGCCCACATTGAAGCCTCAGAATGTGCAAGTCGTGTCATATCACGTAGCCCCTGCCCTGCTAACTCCAAGGGCGCATGCAGCGTACTGGCCAATAGTGAGGCTAAGAGCTGAGGCAGGTGCGAGGTCATCGCGACCTGGCGATCATGCGCTTCTGGTGTGAGTTCACAACTCATCGCGCCTAATTCCCCAAGCAACTCACCTACCAAAGCAATATTCGTTCGTGAAGCTGCTGCATGCGGCGTGATCGCCCATACTCGCCCTTCAAAAAGGTCTGATCGGGCGCCTTCAGGTCCAGCAACCTCTCGACCTGCCATCGGGTGCGTTGGCACATAACGCTCTAAGAGTTCACGTTGCTTAGGCAAATGAGCTAGTTTTGTCCAAACTTCATGTATAACTTTAGTCTTTATGGAGCCTATATCTATAACAATGGAGTGTGCATCACGTTGAAGCACTTCAGAAATGACCGTTGATAGCGCATCCACAGGTGTTGCCACGATTACACATTCCACCGATGAGCCAGTTGCTAAGAGAGAGCTCCCAAGAAGTGAGTTTGCAACCTTTTCGCGCCCTGGTTGCACATCAGATACCCGCACGCCCACGCCATTTTTGGCCAATTTCAGGGCTATTGAAGTGCCAATGAGACCTCCCCCAACCACCTCCACGGAGGAGAAGGCGCTCATGGGGCAAGATCCGGACGGAGGGCTTTGGCTCCTCCTCGGTAAATATGATTCATCTCAGATCGGGGTTTGACGGACTCAACATGCGCTAAAACTCGAACAATTCTGGGCAAAGCGCCTATTACTGCTATCTCCACTGCACACATCAAAGGAATCTCCTTCCAGCCCAACGTTCGAGCCGCTGCAGCTGGAAATTCCGAAGTTAAATCAGGGGTAACGGTAAAGAGGACCGAAACAAGATCTGCTTCGCTCAAGCCATTGCTGGTAAGCATCTCTTCAAGTAGCGCAGGAACCTCCCGGTGCATCTCTTCTTTCGAGTCAACGGCAAGTTGAACTGCACCACGGAGCGCTCGGATACTCATTACCCAAGTCTACGGGACGGTGTCCGAGTTAGGTTGAGACGCTCCCGCGTTGTGGGAGGATTACTATTTTATAGACTTATTGTTTAATTCATACATATATAAAACCGTAGCAGCTACGTCCCAAATAAGTATTTATCGATATTT
>CAZLOJ010000016.1:10969-24405 GCA_964561165.1 uncultured Bifidobacterium sp.
CCGGTAGCTGCGCCCATGCGGCGAAGAATCTGATTTCGTCCATCATGAATAACCACATCGAAAAGGGTTCGACCAGGTTGGCCGGGAAGGACTGTTAATTTATCGACTTTTGCCATTCCGTCGTCAAGTTCAACGCCATTGCGGAAGGCTTCTGCCACCTCCTTACTCACCATGCCCTTGAGCTCCAATAGGTAATTTTTAGGAAGCGAGAACGAGGGGTGCGTGGCTCGATGGGATAAATCGCCATCGTTGGTAAGAAGTAATAGCCCTTCCGAATCCTTATCCAACCTGCCTACGTGAAAAAGTCGCTCATGACGATCCTGGAGCAGATCCCCCAAGTGCGGTCGATTTTCCGGGTCAGAAAGGGTGGATAGAATCCCTCGAGGTTTATTAAGTGCTAGATAAATCTTGGACTTTTTACGAGTTATTACTTCACCGTCAACTTCAACTTCAGACTTTTCAGGATCTACCTTGCTGCCAAGTGTGCGAATCGTTCGTCCATCAACTCGAACCCGTCCCTCAACGATTAACTCCTCCGCCTTACGGCGACTCGCGACGCCAGCATCTGCGATGACTTTCTGTAACCGTTGCTCCATAACCTGGGAGCCTAGATTGCCCCCTCCTGATTAGCCAATTGCAAGAGCTACTGCGCCCGGTAGAGCTAGTCGGTAAGGGTGTCTAGCACAGCGTCGAGCGCGTCAATATTCGGTAGGTGTGGAGCTAATTCAGGGAGCTCATTCAGCGAGGCTATGCCCAGCCGCTCCAGGAAGTAGGCGGTTGTTTGATAGAGGATCGCCCCACTCTCCCCTTCGATTCCCGCTTCCTCGACAAGACCCCGATTGACGAGCGTTTTCATCACGGCTTCAACATTTACCCCTCGGATGGCAGAAACGCGGGCCCGTGAAACCGGTTGGCGGTAAGCGATAACAGCGAGGGTTTCCAGAGCAGCCTGGGTAAGTTTTGCTTGCTGACCCTCTAGAACGAATCGTTCAACAGCGCTTGAAACCTCTGGATGGCTGTAAAAGCGCCACCCGCCTGCTATCTGGCGAAGCTCAAAACCACGTTCTTGCTTGCTATAACTTTCGGCTAGGGCGCTCAAGCGGGCGTGCACCTCGTCAGTAGGAACCTCTAAAACCTGAGCAAGCAGTACTTCCGCAACCGGCTCGTCGACTACCATCAAAATCGCCTCTAGCGCCCGCTCGATGTTCCGATCACTCATTCTGACTCTCCTCCTCGCGACCCTCGTGGTTCTCCTCTTCTTGCCCATCCAAAGCGCTTGGATCGCGATCAAATTCGTCGGTCACGGCAATATCACCTTCAGCGCTACCCACCCAGCGTATCTGGAGATCGCCGAGCGGAGTTACTTGCTCAAAATGGATCACTCCCTCCTTATAGAGTTCAAGGAGCGAGAGAAAGCGGGCGACCACAACCAAGGTATGGCTCGCGTCGGCGACCAGTGCACGGAAAGTTGCAGTTCCTACTCGACGCAAATGCGCCACGACGTGCTGTGCTTCTTCACGCACGCTCACTGCCGGGCTGTGAAGATGCGAAATACTGAAGACCGGAGGGGTTTTAGGCGTCAAGGCTCGCGTGGCCAGCAGAGCAAAACGTTCTACTCCAACGCCAATCAACACCTCAGGCAATAGCGCGGCGAGCTTAGGATCAAGGGCGACCAGGCGTGGGTAGCGGTGGGTTTCCGCCTCAATCCACTCCTGGAAAGTGGCCGCAATCTCCTTATACGCCTTGTACTGCAGGAGGCGAGCAAAGAGCAGATCGCGAGCCTCAAGTAGGGCTAGATCCTCTTCATCGTCAATTTCGCCCGAAGGGAGCAAACGGGCAGCTTTTAAATCCAATAGGGTCGCTGCGACTACGAGAAATTCGGTCGCCTCGTCGAGTTTCCACGCCCCATCCATTGCGGTGATGTGTGCGATGTACTCGTCGGTTACCACGCTCAAAGCCACCTCAGTGACATCCATTTTGTGGCGCGAAATGAGCTGGAGGAGCAGATCGAACGGACCCTCGAAATTCTCTAATCGGATGGAGAAACCAGGAATTCGCCCCTCTGTCGAAGCGCCAGAGGACGCCCCGGGATGTCCAGCTGATCCTCGCTCAGTGTCCATCACAGGTGGAACGGTATCTGATTACTGGCCGCGAAGTCTGCGAGCAAGAATGCTCGATTCTCCTTTTGCTTCAAGATCGGCGACGATTACCGCAACCGCTTCGCGAACAATTCGGCCGCGGTCTACCGCTAATCCCATATCTCCCCGAAGGCTTAGGCGGGCTTGCTCCAGATCAAAGAGCTCTTCAGGTGAGAGATAAACAGTTATTTTCTCTTCGTGGCGCTCTCTCCCCGATGGTGCAGAAGCGCTGCGTGAGACGCGACGACGGGCAGTTGTGCGCACTGGCGCTGCTTTCTCGCTTCGCACTGGCGCACTACCAGTTGCGCTCTTTGTCTCCACTTCGCGCTCGTCACTTGGCGCAGGCACTGCAGAAAGGGTCGCAGAAGTGGTGCGAAATAGCTCTTCAGCACCAGGCAGGCTCACTCTTCGACTCATGCTGTTCCTCCTCGTGAAATAACCTCACGTGCTAATCGTCGGTAGGCGGCCGCCCCCGGCGATGATGAGGCATAGCTGGTGATCGGTTCGCCAGCTGCTGTTGTTTCATTAAATCGCACAGTCTTGGCAATTACTGTGTCGAAAACCTGCTCTGGAAAAGCCTCATAAATTCGCGCCAGAACCTCTTTACTGTGGGCAGTTCGCTCAAACATCGTTGCCACAATCCCGATGATTCGAAGATCCGGGTTCAAGCGCTCTTGAATCTTGCTCGTGATTTCTTTGAGCAATTTAAAGCCACGAAGTGCGAAGTACTCACATTGCAACGGAACGAGCACGAGATCAGCTGCAGTCAACGCATTGACCGTCAAAAGGCCCAGAGATGGCTGGCAATCGATCAGAATAACGTCGTAATCGGGGGCCACTGTGGCCAATATTCTCTTAAGCGTCTGTTCTCGAGCTACCTCATTGACCAAACCAATCTCAGCTCCAGAGAGCATGATGTCGCTGGGAATCAAATCCATTCCCGGGACGCTCGTTTTCAGTAAAACATCATCGACCGTGGCATTTCGATCCATAAGTAGGTTATAAATCGAGCTTTCAAGCTCATCAGTTACTACTCCTAGACCGATAGAGAGTGAACCTTGTGGATCAAAATCCACGAGGAGAACGCGGCGACCTAATTCAGCAAGGCTTGCCCCGAGGCTAATCGTGGTGGTGGTTTTTCCCACGCCACCCTTTTGATTCACCACAGCAATAGTCTTCGCTGGTCCGTGACCATCTTTGGCATCACGTTTTTTTACGGCGGGAATGCTCTTACTCCGCCCTTTCATTAACTCGTGAACCGAAACCACATCTTCGTCACGAGAATTCGCAGGCTGAGTTGAAGCTTTCGATTTTGTCGACTTAGCGTTCAAGCGAGAAACCTCTCTTTGCGGTAGCGGGAGCCTAGAGGTCTGGTTACCGTGACGGCAACCCTCGCCCCAACGGGGGGCTACTTCGCGCGCGGATGGGCCAGCAAGTAGGCCTCGCGGAGTCGGTCAATTGTTACCAGGGTATAGATCTGAGTGGTCGCCACACTTGCATGGCCTAACAACTCCTGAACAGTTCGGATATCTGCGCCCCCATCCAAAAGGTGGGTCGCAAATGAATGGCGGAGCGAGTGCGGGCTGAGCTCTGAAGTGATGCCACCTTGTACCGCGCACCTTCGCACAATTTCCCACGCACTTTGGCGAGAAAGTGCGGTTCCTCGCAGATTGAGAAAGAGCTTACGTTCTTTACTCTCGCTCTTTCCGTGCATTAGCGCAGGTCGAGCACGGACTAAATAGTTACTTATTGCTTCCGCGGCAAAGGATCCGACCGGCACGATTCGTTCTTTTCCACCTTTTCCAAGTAATCGAAGTGATTGCAGAGGCAGCTTGATGTCGTCAATTTCGAGCGAGACAATTTCACTTACTCGCGCTCCTGTCGCGTACAGCATCTCAATCAACGCGCGATCCCGGAGCGATTGCGCAGTTTCACCAGAACCCGCTCCAGCAATAATTCCTTCAATTTCGGAGAGAGCCAACGCTTTGGGCAACCTTCTGCCTGGAGATGGTGGGTGAATGTGAGCAGCGGGATCAATCGTTCGATTCTCTCGCGCTTGGAATTTATGAAAACCTCGAACAGCAATAATCGACCTGGCAGCAGATGACGCAGAAAGTGGTGGGTGGGTTTCCGATCCCATTCGCATAAAAGTGAGGAAATCTTCGATATCACGTTCATTCGCGCTTATCGGCGACTTGCTTGATTGGTGAAGGAACTCTACGTAGCGGTGCAAATCGCGCCGATAGGCAAGCAGAGTGTTACGGGACAGGCCACGTTCGACCGTTAAGTGATCGAGAAAGAGTTCGATATGCGCAAAATCAAGCGAGGAGTTCATGAACGCCTCGAACTGGCATTCCAAGCGCATGCCCAACTTCCGGCGAGTACAACACACCATCATGTGTCGCTAAGCCGGATTGCAGTGATTGGCTATCTGTAAGAGCCTGTCGCCATCCTTTATCGGCAATCTGCAGAAGATAAGGCAGCGTCGCGTTTGTTAGCGCAAGCGTTGAAGTCCGCGGCACTGCTCCCGGCATATTCGCCACGCAATAAAAAAGAGATTTGTGAATGGGAAACGTGGGATCGGAATGAGTTGTTGGTCGAGAGTCTTCGAAACATCCACCCTGGTCGATGGCAATATCAACAAGAACACTTCCTGGTTTCATTCGTGCAACTAACGCATTGGAAATAAGCTTCGGCGCCTTATCGCCCTTTATCAATACTGCACCAATGACCAGATCGGCTTGCATAGCTAATTCTTCTATCGCACTGGCTGTTGAGTAGATCGTCTCGATTTGACCGTTGAAGAGTTCTTCCAATTGTTTAAGGCGGAGTAAATTGCGATCAACAATTTGCACGGCAGCCCCCATTCCGTGTGCGATTCGAGCGGCTTGCGTTCCTGCGACACCACCCCCCAAAATCAACACTCGACCTGGTCGAACCCCGGGAACTCCACCCAACAGCACTCCCCGGCCGCCTGAGGCTTTTTGCAGCGCGTGTGCTCCCACTTGAGGCGCTAACCGACCTGCCACTTCACTCATTGGAGCCAGCAGCGGCAACTGCCCATTTTCCATAACTGTTTCATAAGCGATGCTGGTAATTTCACTTTTCAGTAACGCATCAGTGCATGGTTTTGCTGCTGCCAAATGAAGGTAAGTGAAAAGCACCTGTCCTTTGCGCATCAATGAATACTCGCTCGACTGCGGTTCTTTTACTTTCACGATGGTTTCGCTTAATCGCCAAATCTCAGCAGCGCTATCGATGACCTCGGCCCCTGCTAGTCGGTACTCCTCATCTGTGAACCCCGCGCCTTCTCCCCCGCCAGCTTCTACAAGCACGCGATGGCCATGTTTAATTAATTCGGCGGCGCCATCTGGAGTAAGGGCAATACGAAACTCTTGAGCTTTTATCTCTCTTGGTGCACCAACAATCATCAGGCAAATCCTTCTTCTCGCTAAAACTTATGCTGCATGAACGCCAGCGCGGATGGCGATCGCAGCGGCGATGAGCCCCGCGAATAGTGGATGCGGCCTAGTTGGTCGACTTTTGAATTCAGGATGCGCTTGTGTTCCCACATAGAACGGATGGACAGACTTTGGTAACTCAACAAATTCCACGAGATGATTATCCGGCGATAAACCAGAGAAAACCAGGCCAGCCTTCTCTAATTCCTCTCGATATTCATTATTTACCTCATAGCGATGGCGATGGCGCTCTTCAATGACATCATTTTGATAGAGAGCAGCAACGATTGAGCCTGACTTTAAATGCGCTGGATAGAGGCCAAGGCGCATCGTGCCACCCATATCCCGTTCACCGCGAATGACATCCTCTTGCGAAGCCATAGTAGCAATCACAGGGAATTGCGCTCCTTCATCGAACTCTGCCGAATTCGCACCAACCATTCCCGCAAGATTACGTGCACCTTCGATGACCATGCACTGCAAGCCTAGACAGAGACCAAGGGTAGGAATTTTCTTCTCTCGTGCGTAAGTGAGAGCACCAATCTTTCCCTCTAATCCACGCACGCCAAAACCACCAGGAACACAAATCGCGTCCACGCCTGATAATTCACGTGCAGCGCCATCAGCAGTTGCGCATGTATCGCTTGCAACCCATTTGATATTCACCTTCGCCGAGTGCGCAAAACCTCCTGCGCGAAGCGCTTCTGTCACCGACAAATAAGCATCTGGCAAATCTACATACTTGCCCACAAGCGCCACGGTCAGTTCGTGCTGTGGGTGGTGCACCCGGGAGAGGAGTTGGTCCCAATCACTCCAGTCAACATCTCGAAATGGCATTCCCAGGCGTCGAACTACGTAAGCATCGAGCCCTTCCCGATGTAACACCTTAGGGATGTCATAGATAGACGGAGCATCAGATGCTGCAACGCACGCTTCTGTATCGACATCACACATCAAAGAAATTTTCTTCTTTACCGCTTCTGGGATCTCTCGATCAGATCGAAGCACAATCGCATCTGGTTGTATGCCAATACTTCGCAGCGCCGCAACGCTATGTTGCGTCGGCTTGGTTTTCAATTCTCCAGATGGTCCGATGTAGGGAACGAGTGAGACATGAAGAAAGAAGACATGTTCTCGCCCGAGATCTTGACGGACCTGCCGAGCGGCCTCGAGGAACGGCAGCGATTCGATGTCGCCGACGGTGCCACCAATTTCAGTGATAATGACATCGATACCTGGTGCCGATCCCGCTCGCATTCGCTCTTTAATTTCATTAGTGATGTGTGGGATCACCTGGACGGTGTCCCCCAAGTACTCACCCCTGCGCTCTCTAGAGATCACACGAGAGTAGATCTGGCCGGTCGTCACATTGGCTGAGCCGGCAAGATTGACGTCAAGAAAACGTTCGTAATGTCCAATATCAAGATCGGTCTCAGCTCCATCATCAGTAACGAAAACTTCGCCATGCTGGAAGGGATTCATCGTTCCTGGGTCAACGTTGAGATACGGATCGAGTTTTTGCATCGTGACATGTAAGCCACGCGCCCTCAATAATCTTCCTAACGAAGATGCTGTGAGGCCTTTGCCAAGCGATGAGGCGACGCCGCCAGTGACGAAAATATGCTTAGTGATATGAACTGAAGCCATCATGGAGCACCAGTCTATCTCCACCAAAAGGGCTTCCGGTACCTCAGGCGCGCTTGCTACCGCCTGAATTATTTGTTGATTTAGCGGGAGATTTAGCCGGGCGCTGCCTGCCGCGTTCTAACGCAACAAAATCCAGTAGCTCCTGCGCGTGTTCTTGGGCGAGCGTTGATTCCTCCCGGCCAGCCATCATCCGAGCTAATTCATGTGCCCGCGCGGCGCCTTCCAGATGGACTAGATCGCTGCTTGTTACCGTCTCTGACGAGTTCTTGCGAATCATGAAATGCGTGTCAGCCCACGCGGCAACTTGCGGCAAATGTGTAACAACGAGCACTTGGGCATGTTGCGCAAGTAACGCTAAACGTCGTCCTACCTCTACTGCCGCCTTGCCACCAACTCCAACATCAACCTCGTCAAAGATATAGGTAGGGATTTCTGATTTACCAGCGAGAACCACTTCGATGGCAAGCATGATGCGCGATAGCTCCCCACCGCTTGCACCTTTATTGATCGGAAGGGGCGTCGCCCCCGCATGTGCAATCAGTAGGAAGCTCACCTCATCGCTGCCGAACGTAGAGCAGAGCAGGGCACGTGCGCCATCAGCACTAGCGCTCTGTGGAGAGTTAGTAAGTGCCACCCCTTCAGAAATTTGGGCAATTGACACCACAATTGCTGCGCCAGGCATGGCCAAATGGGTGAGCTCGTCAGAAATCGCCGCTTCTAGCTTTTTTGCGACCATCCTTCGTGCTGCAGTTAGCGCTCCACTGGCAACCATCACTTGCCCCGAAAGGCGTTCGCGCTCTTCCCGCAGCTGAGCTAAGCCTTGATCGCCACTAGATAGCTGCATGAAAAGAGTTTTATCTTGCTTAGCAGCATCGATAAGCGCGCTCTCCGGATCGTCTAGTTTCCCATCACCAAAACGCTTAATTAAGTTCTGCACCAACGCGCGACGCTCATGCATAGATTCGAGGGCGCCAGGTTCCACATCGAGTTCCTCTAGCTCTTTGCGCAGTTGCGTTGCCAATTCGTTTACTAAAATGGAGATCTCACGCGCTAGCGCGGTGGTTGAATGGCTAGCAACCTCGCTTCGCGAAAGCGATTCGAGTGCGCGTTTGACTACACCAAGTTGCGTGCTCACACTTGATTCGCTTTCAACAAGTGCCGCCAAGGAGTTACTCAACGCGGTGCGAGTAGCATCAACATTCTCCAAACTCAGAATCTTCTCTCGAAGATGTGCACTCTCCCTAGCTGTTGGTTGAACACGATCAAACTCTTCAAGAAAAATATTTATCCGCTCTAATTCGCGCTCGCGCGTGCTCTGTAATTCTTCTAACTCTTTGATTGAATCTGAGATTTCGCGATAGCGAGCAAATGCCTCTTGGTATTGTCGAAGTGGCATAGCTATCTCTTCTTTGCCGCCAAATTGATCAAGAATCTCACGTGCGCGCTGCGGTTTTAGAAGTGTGAAATGGGCGCTCTGGCCATGGATTGAGAGCAATTCACTACCAATCTCAGAGAGCGCTGAAACTGTCGTTGAAATACCGCCGATTGATGCGCGGCTTTTCCCATCGCCTGTAACAGTACGGGTCAGTAGCACTTCGCTACTTTCCACTTCGCCGCCGCGTTCATTCACCTCACGCGCAACCTCATCAGAGATGGCAAAGCGTCCTACCACGTTGGCTCGCTCGCTTCCCGCGCGCACAACAGTCGAATCAGCGCGCGAACCCATTAAGAGCGAGAGCGCAGAGAGGACCATCGTTTTGCCAGCGCCAGTCTCTCCCGTAATAACGGTCAGACCTGGGCCGGGGGCGAAATGCGCTTTCTCGATCACTCCAAGTGCGGAGATGTCGACCTCGATAAGAGCGCGTTTGCTCACTCGCCTCGCCACCCAGAGACAGGCAATTGGAATTTAGCAACAAGACGATCGGTAAAGGGTGCGTTCGTCATCCGTGCGAGAGTAAAGATGTGATGATCCCGGGTGATTCGAATGAGATCACCTTCAATTAGTGGTCGATTTCGAAAACCATCGCAACTAAGCGTTGCATTTTCCGAACGGACCGAGATGGCGATCTCGCTTCGAGGAGAGAGAACCATAGGTCGAGCGAACAGTGCGTGCGCAGCCAAGGGAAGTAGAACTAGCGCATCCACATCAGGCCAGACAACTGGACCACCTGCAGAGAATGCATATGCAGTTGAACCGGTGGGCGTAGCACAGAGCACGCCATCGCAATTCCATAGTGAGAGCGGTCGTTGATCAACGGATACGAAAAGTTCAACCATTTGAGATGACTCTTTTTCAATGACAATCTCGTTCAGCGCCCACCCGGAATCGACAATTTCTCCGTGGCGCTCTACTTCGAAGGAGATGCTCATTCGCTCTTCATGAACGAATTGTCGATTGATTACCGCTTGAATGATTTGCGCATTTGAAGGTCGTTCAACTTCGGCAAGAAATCCCATATGACCAACGTTTATTCCGAGGATTGGAATAGAAATTCCGTACGAAATCTCCGCGCTGCGCAGCATCGTTCCATCGCCACCAAGAACAATAATGAGTTCAAACTCATTGATGGGTCGACCCCCATAACGAGTAATTTCTGGAACGCCAGCGCCGTCGCTGCTTAAATGATGTTCAACTGCTATCCCTGCGGCTGCTAGTCCGCGTGCAATTTCAAGTGCAGCGGTAAGCGCGCTCTCTCGCTTCGGATGCAGGAGTAAGAGCACTCTTCGTTGTACAGCCTGGGTGGATGTATCGCTCATTGAGGCCCCTTCGCTATCGCAACTTCGGCTTGTTCTCGAGTTAACTCTCCACTGCCGCGGCGCAACCAGAGGAAATATTCGACATTTCCTGACGGGCCAGGCAACGGACTAGCCGTCACGCCAGCCACGCCAAGACCGACCTCCCATGCAGAGCGGGCAACCTCTTCGATCGCACCGAGACGAAGGGCTGGATCGCGCACCACACCACCAGCACCGAGCCTCTCGCGTCCAACCTCAAATTGAGGTTTCACCATGACCACGAAATCAGCGTCAGCAGTAGTGACACTCACGAGAGCAGGAAGTACCAGCGTTAGCGAGATGAATGAAAGATCGGCGACAACTACCTCTGCTGGCTCTCCAATATTTTCCAACGTCAGGTGTCGAACATTGGTCCGATCAAGCACGACTACACGTGAATCTTGTCGCAGCTCCCAGGCAAGTTGTCCATACCCAACGTCGACAGCGACAACTTCGCGTACTCCATTACGTAAAAGCACATCCGTGAAGCCTCCGGTTGATGCTCCAGCATCGAGAGCGCGTTTACCGGATAGGACTATCCCTGCAAAATCTGCAAGCGCGCCAGCCAATTTGTGGCCCCCGCGCGAAACAAAATCCTCGCGATTGTCGGCAATTACTATGGAAGTCTCTCCATCCACCTGTGAAGCCGGTTTGGTTGCTGGAATACCACCCACCAGAACAACTCGAGCTTCGATGAGGTCAGTGGCAGCTTCGCGCGAGCGCGCTAAACCTCGCCGAACCAATTCAGCATCGAGGCGTGATCGACCCATCTTTTACAAGCCTTCAATCTCCGAGAGTGCGCGTTGTAAATCACCATGAATTTCTTCATACGCGGCCACATGTTCGCTAACAGGCAAATGCGATATGGCACTGATCTTCTCAATCACGTGAGTGAGCCCACCTGAAGCCTCAGCTGGAATAGCGCTCATCATTTACCCCCACCAGATCTATTCGATTTCTTTGCTGCAGCTGATTTCTTGGAGGCCTTTCGAACGGGCTTATTTGCACCTGCACTCCGAGAACTTTTTTTCTCTGATGGTGCGCTCGCTTTTCGGCTCTTGCTCGCCTTGCTGCTTTTGCGAGTTTTACTCTGCGCGCGTGGGGCGCTCTTTAATCCAAGCTCTGCACGCAATGCCGCAATCTCTGCACGCAACGTCTCTATTTCACTCTCTTTTGCCAGCCCAAGCTTCTTTACTGCGCGCTCGGTTTCACGTTCAATTCGATCCTTGAGGAGATCGCCACTTTCTTTAACCCACGAATTAAGGGCTGCTGCTGCCTTCTCAGGGTTGAAATCATTCCCGAGCGCTTTTTGAGCGTAAGCCCGAAGCGCTCCAACAAGATCCGTTCCGCCGGCCATGAGTACTCCATTCTCAACCATGCGTGATGGCTACCCGCTAACGTTACCGCGTCTTAGAAGTTGAGGGCGGGCGATTTGAGATGGATTTCAGCGAGTGAAGTTGAATATAGCTCCGCGAGGAGATATTTGCCCCTGTGCGCCAAAATCTCTTTCGAACCGCGCCCTGGAGGCAAACCCATTGACCAACCTTAAGCGAGCGAAAAAGGCGAGAAAATTCCCCTTTTTCGCATTCAACATCAAGTGATTCTCGAGCCCCTGGAATTGGCACTTCAATTCGCCTGGAGAGAATCCCATTTCGCGAAAGCGGTGCAGATGCAACCAGCCCCACCACCTCCACGTGATTTTTAGCAATTGGGTCTGCCTGCTTTCGTTGAGCCTTTCGCTCTAGGTGTAATTCCTTCTTTCTCGCTCTCATCAATCGTCCCATCTCTTAGAAAGTGGATCGCCAATACCCTCGACGAAAATTTCATTTCTTTGAAGCTTTTGCGATCGCATGTGAGTCTCTTCCATGCCACTGACGCTAAGTGAGTGAAAACTGTGGATTGAGGGTGAATTACAGGAGTTGCTTAGCCCGCTCTAACGCATCAGTCTCTTGATCTATATCCACCGATGAGGCTTTCGTAAACCATTTCTTAGCTTCTGCGCTCTTACCTGTAGCGGCAAGCGCATCGGCGTAGGCATAGCGTAATCGGGCTGCCCACAGCGCATTATCTTCTTGTAGCTCTTTGCAATCCACCGCGGTGACTGCAGCATCGAACTCACCCAAATCTTTACGCGCGCCACTCAAAACAATTCGAAGTTCAACTTGTCCATCCTTATCGAGAAGTTTCGCTTCAGGAGCGCGACCCATCTCGAGAGCTTTGAGCGGTTCACCCAATCCTCGCTGCGCATCAGCCATCATCGGCCAGAATGCTGGATCGCCGGTAATACGAAAGGCGGTTTTCAATTCACGGAGGGCTACATCGAATTTACCTGCGTTATATGCCGCGATTCCAGCCAATTCACGAACTCGCCCCACTCTTCCAGCTCGAGTCGAAGCAGCTACACCATGCGCATGTGCTCGCTCAGGATCGTCCCCCAAGAAGTGCACAATCGCCAATAAATGACGGGCTGTTTGCTCGGCATTATCTGAGGCCAGGGAAGAAAGTTCGCGTGTTAATTGTGGGTCTATCTCTTCCCGGTAAATCTCTTGTGGAATTTCAGGTTCTAAACGCTTTGGTGGTTCCTCTTTCCCATGACGAACGCTGCGAGCTCCACTCCGTTCGTGATTTCGCGGTTGATCTGCTCTTCCAGGGGTTCTGCCACTCGCACGTCTAGGTGAAGGCGATGAACCAGATCCGCTATTGCGATTGCCGCCAGATTTAGGTGCAGCCTTTCTTCCCGATGGTTTGCTACGCCTGTCGCGGTTTCCACCTCGTTGATCCATCGCTGCTACACCGCCCATCTCTCTGCACTACCTCTAGTGTAAATGTGCAAAAAACTTCGTTAAGTAAAAACCAATAAAAAAAGGGATGTAGTGAAAACTACATCCCTTTCTTAAAGTAAGTCCGGCGGCGTTCTACTCTCCCACAAGGTCACCCGTGCAGTACCATCGACGCTGAGAGGCTTAACTTCCGGGTTCGGAATGGGACCGGGTGTTTCCCTCTCGCTATGACCGCCGAAACGCTATTGAGATATCAACCGTATCTCGGGAACCGCACAGTGGACGCGAACAAAATTTTAATGTGTTAAATCCTCGGCCTATTAGTATCGGTCAGCTCCACGGATTACTCCGCTTCCACATCCGACCTATCAACCCAGTAGTCTGGCTGGGGGCCTTACCTGGTAAACCAGTGGGAAACCTCATCTTGAAACGTGCTTCCCGCTTAGATGCTTTCAGCGGTTATCACTTCCGAACATAGCTAATCGGCCGTGCTCCTGGCGGAACAACCGACACACCAGAGGTTCGTCCGTCCCGGTCCTCTCGTACTAGGGACAGCATTTCTCAAGTTTCCTACGCGCAAAGAAGATAGGGACCGAACTGTCTCACGACGTTCTGAACCCAGCTCGCGTGCCGCT
>CAZLOJ010000017.1:0-24133 GCA_964561165.1 uncultured Bifidobacterium sp.
ACAGGGCCTGGAGCAAAAACCCGAATCGCCTTCATATCCCAAATCTACTCATCAGATTTCGTAGATCAGGCAGTTACCGTGTGTCCGAACGGGGACTTGAACCCCGAAGCCCTTTCGGGCACTAGCACCTCAAGCTAGCGCGTCTGCCAATTCCGCCACCCGGACGAGGTGAACCACTCTCGAGGAGAGCAGCGCAAGTCGATAGCCTACCAACGCGTCGGTAAGCCAACAAACCGCTCTAGTCCGCAGTATTTGGCAGTGTTCCGCCGTATTCGAGAGCAAGAAAGTTCAATCAAACGGGGAAAATCTTCGGTAACTATAGGAAGATAACGGTATGCGAGAGACTGATTATGCAGAGTTAGGCGCAGAGGCGGTACGCCTATGTCAAGAATTGATCCGAATTCCCAGCGTCAACCATGGGGGTGGCAGAGGCGATGAACTCGCGGCTGCGCAGTACGTTGCTGAGTATCTAAGAAGCTGCGGTTTAGACCCTGTGCTTTATTACGCAGCACCTACTCGGGTGAGCGTCGTCGCTCGCATCAAAGGTCGAGACAGTTCCCGTCCAGGATTGGTGCTGCACGGACACCTAGATACCGTTCCGGCAGATGCCAACGATTGGAAAGTGGATCCGTGGTCGGGTGCGATCAAAGACGGCGAGATTTGGGGCCGCGGGGCTGTTGATATGAAAGATATGGATGCAATGATTCTTGCAATCGCGAAAGATTGGCATCGTCGTGGTTACGTTCCAGATCGTGATGTTGTGCTTGCCTTCTTCGCCGACGAAGAAGCGGGTGGCACGTATGGAGTTAATTGGATTGTTAAGAATCATCCCGAAGCTTTTGCGGGGTGCTCAGAAGCAGTTTCGGAAGTCGGCGGTTTCTCTGCAACGCTGAGTAATGGAAAGCGCCTCTATCTCGTAGAAACTTCCGAAAAAGGCATGTACTGGATGGAACTTTCTGCAGAAGGTACTGCAGGACATGGTTCGATGGTCAATAAAGAGAACGCGGTAACTGCTCTTGCTCAAGCAGTATCGCGAATAGGTTCACACCAGTGGCCAATTCGTATCACCCAAACGCTACGAGTTTTTCTGACAACCGTCGCGAAAACTCTTGGCAAAGAATTCGATGAGAAGAATCCTGGACCAATAGTCGCCGAACTAGGTTCGATGGCTCGGATGATCGGCGCAACTACGCAGAACACGGCAAATCCAACAATGTTAGAAGCAGGATACAAAGAGAATGTCATTCCGCAGCATGCACGCGCTGTTGTGGATGGCAGATTTCTTCCTGGATATGAAGAGGAGTTCCTCGCTACCATTCGCGAGCTCGCAGGATCAGAGATCACGGTTACACCGATAATTCATGATGTGGCGCTAGAACTTCCCTTCACTGGAGAATTGGTAAACGCGATGTGTGCAGCGATTAAAGATTCTGATCCAGAGGGTATTCCCGTGCCGTACGTGATGAGCGGAGGTACCGATAACAAAGGATTGTCGAAGTTAGGCATCGCAGGTTATGGCTTCTCGCCTCTGAAATTGCCGCCAGAGCTAGATTTCATGGCGTTGTTTCATGGCATTAATGAGAGAGTTCCGGTTTCGGCAATCCATTTCGGCGTCGAGGCGTTGGATCGGTTCCTACAGCGCGCATAGCGCCAAGGCGCTCATTTTTCCCTGCTATAGCGGAGGTAATTGTTCGAATTCGATCTCCGGGCGCCATACCTTCCGCTTAAGTTGAACTAAATGGCGACCATCTGGGTAAATTCGCACTCGATCTAAAATCCAACGTTCGCGCTCGGCAAATTCGGCGAGCATCTTTTGCACCGCGCTCTTTTTTGTTCCCCGAGGAACGCGAAGCAAATGGTATTCGTAGGTAATCATTGAGCGCTCACATCATCAAGAGCGCTGCGCACGACAGCGGGCAATTCGATTTCATCAACGCGCAAGATGCCACGTAATTGTGCTGCGCTTCGTGCGCCAATAATCGCGCTGGAAATTCCTGGCGCATCGCGAACCCACGCTAGTGCGATTTCAAGAGGTGCTGAACCCAAACCATCAGCGGCCATTGCTACTGCTTGGACTATTTGGCGAGCCCTTGGTTCCAAATACGGTGACACGAACGGTCCTAGGTGTGGACTTGCGCCTCGAGAATCTGCTGGAACTCCATTGAGATATTTCCCAGTTAGAACACCGCGTCCTAGTGGCGACCAGGCTAGAACGCCAAGTCCAACTTCGGCTGCACAGGGGAGAATTTCCGCTTCCACGTTTCGGTTGAGCAGAGAGTATTCATTTTCAGTGATAGAGAGCGGTATCGAACGCTCGAGCAATGTGAATGCCCTGGCAGTTTGCCAACCCGAAAAATTTGAAATTCCTATGTAACGAACCCGACCGCTTGATACTGCCAATTCAAGGGCAGTCAACGTTTCTTCAAGGAGAACGCTTTCATCCCAACGCTGCACCATCCAAATATCTAGGTAATCTGTCCGCAATCTCTTGAGAGATTCATCGAGATCCTTAAGTAGATTTCCTCGTGAATTGTTCACGCCAGTCGTTGTCATGCCAGCTTTACTTGCAAGGACAACTTGATCGCGCGGCGTGAGGGTATTGAGTAGACCGCCAATTACGCGCTCACTATCGCCATCCCCGAAGATTGCCGCCGTATCTATAAGAGAGCCGCCATAATCGAGGAACGCACGAAGCTGTTCTGCTGCTTCATGTTCGTCGGTATCCCGGCCCCAGGTCATCGTGCCAAGTCCGAGCGCAGATACGCGCAAACCGCTCCTACCTAGTTGACGAATCTCCATCGTCTGCAGTTCCTCACTAACTTCGCTAACCTCTAGGTGGGAGAGTAGCTAGGGGGAACGCATTGGGCACGGTAATACTCATTCGCCACGCGCGCAGTACCGCCAATGCAAGCAATATTTTGGCTGGCCAAAGCCCAGGTGTTCGCCTCGATCCGACAGGAATTGAGCAGAGCAAGTCACTTGCTGACCTGCTAGGTCCGCTACCTATCAATCGAGTCTTTGTAAGCCCGCTCGAGAGATGCGTCGACACAATTTCCCCATGGTTAACCAAATATGGCAATAGCGTGGAAGTGCAAAGTGAACCGAGAATTATTGAGCCTGATTATGGAGCATGGAGTGGGCGCTCGCTTGAGGAGTTAGCTTTAGAGAAGTTGTGGAGCGATGTGCAACATAATCCTGCTGAAGTGATTTTTCCTAAGGGCGAGAAATTCGTTGATGTGTGGAATCGAGTTGCTGATTTCTATCGACAAATTCGAGACCTTGCAAACGATGGCGGAAATTACATAGTGGTCAGCCATGGGGACATTATTAAATTCCTCATCGCGAACGTTCTCAATATTCGATTTGAACATTTTCAAGCTCTCATTGTCGAGCCTGCTTCGATTTCTATTGCACAATTTGCTGACGCAAGAGCGCGATTGGTGCAATTCAATAGGTCTACCCAAGAGATCGATGCCTTAGTGAGATCGCTTTCTCCAGCCACTCTTGGTGGCGAAAGCGGTCAAAAATCTCACTCCTCGACACAGGGGAGTAAGTAAACATGCGCGAGATTCATGATTTCGAATTCCCGGAGCGATTTATCGCGGGTACCGTGGGTATGCCAGGCGAAAGAACTTTTTATCTCCAAGCCGTGGACGGGCGAAGAAATGTTTCTGTTGCTTTGGAAAAAAATCAATTAGCAATCTTGGCCGAGCGAATTGTTGCTTTATTCAAAGAGTTAAAGATCGGAAAAGCTCAGGACTTGAAGCGCGCGAACCGTCCGTTACCCCAATTGCTGACCCCGTTCTCTGAAGAATTCCGCATTGCTGCCCTCTCGCTGACATGGAATGCGCAAACCGAGCAATTGATTATTGAAGCTCAAGGTGGAGACGAGAGTGAAATAATCGAAGATCTCGACTCTGGTCCGCCGCTCCTGCGGGTAACGCTCGCCATGGAAACAGCGCTCAGTTTTGCTCTGGATTCCTTCACTCTAATCAGCGCTGGTCGTCCACCTTGCCAATTCTGTGGTGCGCCGCTGGATCCACAGGGGCATGTCTGTCCGAGGGCAAATGGTTATCGACGCTAGGTCAGCCATCGAATCCGGAGAAATAGAAATCACCGGACGGTTGGTCGATGCTTCAAATGCGACCTTATTTGGCCATGTCATCGGAGCTAATGGCCAGGCAATCTCTGTGATTTATAAACCAATCGCTGGTGAGCGGCCATTATGGGATTTCCCTGATGGCACGTTAGCTGCGCGAGAGGTTGCTGCTTACCGATTCAGTGATTTTGCTGGTTTTAATCTGGTGCCTCTGACAATTTTACGAGATGGACCCTTTGGCCCGGGCGCAGTGCAAGAATGGATAGAGGTAGATGAGCGAGTAGACATCATTGAACTTGCCCAGTCTAGAGGTCAAGCGCTTCGCAGGTTGGTACTTTTTGATGCCATCATCAACAACACAGACCGAAAGATAGGTCACCTACTTCCTGCACGTACCGGAGAACTTTTTGCATGCGACCATGGTGTGTGCTTCCATGAAGAAGATAAATTACGAACCGTCCTATGGCAATGGCGAGCAGAGGAGCTTCTTCGCGAAGATTTTGAACTTCTGCTATCTGTACATGATCGCTTCGATGATTTTGCATCCATCGTTGAAGAGCTGTTAACGCCTACCGAAATTGCCGCTACCAAGATGAGAATCGAAAGGCTGATTCACGCGAAGGTATATCCATCTCCCTCTGATGAATGGCCGGCAATCCCATGGCCTCCGATCTAAAGATATGCAGGAAAAGCCCCCGCACCTGAGTAAACTCTAGAGGTGAAATCTTGGGCTCCGGTATACCTTCCACCAAACGCGGAGCGAGAATTTCCTACTCTTTCGATTCATAACTCGCTAACCGGCAAGAGTGATCCCATTACGGAAAATCCCGTTTCGATGTATGTCTGTGGCATCACCCCTTACGATGCTACGCATCTTGGTCACGCCGCGACATACCTGACGTTCGATGTAATTAATAGGTACTTGCGACTGACTGGCCGCGAAGTTCACTATGTTCAAAACATCACTGATGTAGATGACCCCCTTCTAGAACGGGCGCAGCGGGATAATGTGGAGTGGCAATCGCTAGCTACTAGTCAGATTTCGCTTTTTAGAGACGACATGACCGCTCTTCGCGTATTACCTCCCGACCATTACATGGGGGCGGTAGAAACAATCCCTTGGGTTGTAGATGCTGTAAATGAGCTGAAGAAACGGAACAGTGTTTATGAGCTTGAAGGAGATTTGTACTTTCAAATTTCCTCTGACCCGAATTTTAATTCCTACAACGCGCTATCTATCGAAGCGCAGGTAGCTATATTCGCGGAGCGTGGTGGAGACCCACAGCGCCCAGGCAAAAGAAACCCCCTGGATTGCTTGATTTGGCGAAGTGAAAGAGCAGGGGAGCCTGCATGGCCGTCACCCTTCGGCGCAGGTCGTCCAGGGTGGCATATCGAATGTACAGCCATAGCTCTCAAGTACTTGAGCGCTCCTATTTCCATCCAAGGTGGTGGCAGCGATCTTCATTTTCCGCATCACACGATGTGTGCGGCTGAAGGAAAAGTGCTCACCGGTAAAGATTTCGCCAAACGATTCGTTCATGCAGGGATGATCGCTTTAGATGGTGAAAAAATGAGTAAATCTAAAGGCAATCTAAAATTCGTTTCGGTGATGCGTGCAGAGGGAATAGATCCGTTAGTAATTCGAATTGCCCTCTTATCTGGACACTATCGAGCAGATCGACCATGGAGCGATGCATTGCTCCAACAGAGCCAAACTCGACTCACATTATGGCGTGCGGCGTTCTCAAGTCCGTATGGGGGAGATGTTGAAACCCTAATCATGGCAATGGCAGAGCGGTTAAGTGATGATCTCGATACTCCAGGAGCCTTTGAATTGCTCGATGCTTGGGCGGGCGAAAGGTTGCGCACCTTGACATCCGAAGAGCGTGTAGCAGTTACCGATATCGGTCAACTTTCACGATTTTTAGATGCTGCACTAGGCATTGCGCTCTAACTGAACGCAAGAGAGCGCTCGCTATTAGCGATTTTTGTCGTCCCCTCGGTGGCGCAAATATCGTTCGAATTCGCGGGCAATTGATTCGCCAGAAGCTTCGGGCAGCTCTGCTGCATCTTTCGATTCTTCTAGGGATTGTACGTATTCTGAAATTTCAGAATCTTCTTGAGTGATTTGAGTTGCTCCAAGCTCCCACGCTCGCGCGTCATCAGGCAATTCGCCTTCTGGAATGTTTATCTCAATCAAATCTTCCAAATGATTAAGTAGGGCTAACGTAGCCTTAGGGCAGGGTGGACTGGCAACGTAATGCGGTATCGCCGCCCATAGTGAAACTGCGTCGAGATCTCGCGCATTACATCCATCTTGTAGAGCGCCAAGAATTCCAGTTGGTCCTTCGTAGCGACTCATCTCAACATCGAACCTTTTCGCCAATCCAGAATTCGCTGCTGAAAGCGTTACCGGTATTGGGCGAGTATGTGGCACATCCGCTAAGAGTGATCCCAGTGACACTACGAGGGAGATGTCGAGATCTTCCCCAAGGGAGAGTAACTCGCCGATGAAAGTCCGCCACTTCATCGAAGGTTCAACACCTGCAACAACTAACAAATCACGATCAAAATCTGGGACTGTGATGGCATGCACGGTAGTTGTTGGCCACGAGAGTTCACGGTCACCGTTTTCGTCGAGAAAGATCTGCGGGCGATTTACTTGATAATCGTAGAAATCTTCCGATTCAACCTCGGCAATCAATTGCGAAGGCCAGAGTGCCAGCAAATGTTCAACCGCTTTCGATGCTGCTTCGCCTGCATCATTCCAGCCCTGAAAAGCGGCGATCATGATGGGGTCCCGCAGCGCTGGAAGGGAGTAGATCTCCATAGCCATACAGTAGAGCAGGTACCCTTGCTCCAATGAAAAGCCTTCGCGATACCCTCAAGGAACGGGTCCTGATTGTCGATGGGGCTATGGGAACGATGCTCCAGGAGCAAAACCCCACTCTCGAGGATTTTCAAGGTCATGAGGGATGCAACGAAATCCTCAATGTCAGCTCACCAGAGATGGTGAAAAAGGTCCATCGCGCGTACCTAGAGGTTGGGGTAGATGGCATTGAAACGAACACTTTCGGCGCAAACTTCGGCAATCTCGCCGAGTATGGAATTGAAGATCGTATCTTTGAACTTGCCTACGCAGGAGCGAAGCTGGCGCGCGAGGTGGCTGATGAATTCTCTAGCGCGCAACTACGCTGGGTGTTTGGTTCAATTGGGCCAGGAACGAAACTTCCAACCCTAGGTCACACCACCTATGCCACCTTGCGCGATGCTTACCAAGAGTGCGCGCGTGGGTTAATTGAAGGCGGCTCGGATGCGCTCTTAGTAGAAACCTCCCAAGACCTGCTCCAGACAAAAGCAGCCATAAATGGGTGTCGAGCAGCGATTGATGTTTCCGGGAAAGACCTTTTACTCATCGCTCAAGTCACGGTAGAAACTACGGGAACCATGTTGTTGGGCAGCGAGATCGGTGCAGCGCTTACAGCGCTCGAGCCTTTGGGTATCGATGTCATTGGGCTTAATTGCGCAACAGGTCCAGCTGAGATGAGCGAACACCTACGACAACTTTCGCAGTCCTCATCAGTAATGCTCTCGTGTATGCCCAATGCAGGATTGCCGATTTTAGAAAGTGGCGGAGCGCGGTATCCACTCACACCAAAGGAATTGGCGAAGAGTCTCCAAACTTTCGTGGATGACTATGGATTAAACATCATCGGTGGTTGCTGTGGCACTACTCCAGAGCATTTGGCGGAAGTTGTGCGAACATTTAATGGGGGTACAAGAGGCGTTGCGAGACGGAGCGTATCTTTCGATCCAGGCGCAGCTTCGCTCTACCAGCATGCCTCATTTCGCCAACAGAACACTTACATGGCAATTGGAGAGCGCACTAATGCAAATGGCTCTAAGGCCTTTCGAGATGCGTTACTCGAAAATGATTGGCAGCAGTGCCTTGAAATTGCAAAAGGTCAGATACGAGAAGGTGCCCATATGCTCGATCTATGCGTCGATTATGTGGGGCGCAACGGAGTGGCAGATATGGAGCAACTTGCCGAGCTCTTTGCCACCAGTTCCACGTTACCAATCGTTCTAGATTCAACAGAGCCAGCCGTACTTCAAGCAGGACTTGAGAAATTGGGTGGAAGGGCGGTTATCAACTCAGTTAATTATGAAGATGGAGATGGCCCGTCCTCGCGATTTGCCAAGATTATGCCCCTTGTTAAGGAGCATGGCGCCGCAGTTGTTGCACTAACTATCGACGAAGAGGGGCAAGCTCGTACCTCTGATTGGAAAGTAAGAGTCGCATCGAGACTAATCGAAGATTTGACCAACAATTGGGGACTTCGCGTCTGCGACATTCTTATCGACTCTCTAACTTTCCCCATTGCAACTGGGCAAGAAGAGACACGTCGGGATGGAATCGAAACGTTAGAAGCTATAAAGGAAATTCGAGCTCAATTTCCCGAAGTGCAGACAGTTCTTGGCGTGAGCAATATTTCCTTTGGCTTGAATCCTGCCGCTCGTATCGTTCTAAACTCGGTATTCCTTCACGAGGCAGTCTCTGCCGGTTTAACTTCAGCAATCATTCACCCATCGAAAATCACACCGATGAACCGCATCGACGAGAAATCACGTGAGCTAGCACTTGATTTAATCTATGACCGCCGAAAGTACGATTCAGTTTCACAAGAAGTTATTTACGACCCGCTCACTGAATTCTTGGCACACTTTGAAGGCGCCGAAGTAACCTCTTCAAGAAATTCCCGAGCGGAGCAACTGGCAGCCCTCTCACTTCCTGATCGCTTAAAACAACGAATAATCGATGGCGAGCGAAACGGATTGGAAGAGGATTTGGAATTGGCGATCTCTGAGGGAATGGCTCCATTAGATATCATCAACAACCTCCTGCTTGATGGCATGAAAACTGTTGGTGAACTCTTCGGCAAGGGGGAGATGCAACTTCCTTTTGTACTGCAAAGCGCTGAAGTCATGAAGAGAGCCGTGGCGCATCTTGAACCAAAAATGGAGAAGAGTGATTCTTCAGGACGCGGAAAGATTCTACTTGCAACCGTAAAGGGAGATGTACACGATATTGGAAAGAACCTTGTCGATATTATTCTCTCAAATAATGGTTACAACGTGCATAACATTGGAATCAAGCAGACGATAAACACGATTATTGACGAGGCCGAAAAGGAAAATGTAGATGTAATCGGTATGAGTGGATTGTTGGTGAAGTCCACAGTCATCATGAAGGAGAATCTCGAGGAGCTAGCTATTCGGGGATTGGCAGAAAGGTGGCCAGTAATACTTGGCGGCGCTGCGCTCACTCGAGCGTTTGTTGAGCAAGACCTCGCAGAGGCTTACCCCGGCACTGTCCGTTATGCCAAAGATGCCTTTGAGGGATTGGAATTGATGGATCGCGTGATGGCGGTCAAACGTGGGGAGCCCGGAGCGGCGCTACCCGAATTGCGCAAGCGCCGCACAAAATTGGTCCGCCCCGATGAAGAAGCTAGCGAGATAGACACTACACGCAGCGATATTCGTGCTGACAACGCAATTCCTACGCCGCCTTTCTGGGGTTCGCGAGTAATCAAAGGCATACCACTTAATGACTACGTCAACATGCTCGATGAACGGGCGCTCTTTGTTGGTCAATGGGGTTTAAAGGGCGGAAAAAGTTTTGCGGAGATGGCAGAGCAAGAAGGTCGCCCTCGTCTGCGCCAACTACTTAACGATATCCAAGTGAATAATTGGATCGAAGCTGCCGTTGTTTACGGCTACTACCCGTGTTTTAGCGATGGAAACGATCTTGTCATACTCGATCCCGAAACACCTCAAGAACGTAACGAGATCGCCCGTCTAACATTTCCGCGCCAACGTCGCGATAGAAGGTTGTGCCTCTCTGATTTCTTCGCATCGAAAGAAAGTGGTCGAATAGACGTTGTTGCTTTTCACGTAGTGACTATGGGGGAAGCGGTCAGTCGCGCGACGGCCCAACTTTTCGCTCAAAACAACTTCCGTGAATATCTTGAATTGCACGGTCTATCAGTGCAACTTACCGAAGCGTTAGCCGAATATTGGCATGCTCGGATACGAGCAGAGCAAGGTTTTGGGATGGAAGATAGCTCCGAATTGGATTCGATTCTCGATCAGGGTTATCGAGGTTCTCGTTACTCTTTTGGTTACCCTGCGTGCCCTGACCTTTCTCAGCAAACCCAACTTTGTGAGTTACTAAAACCTGAACGAATTGGCGTCAAACTCTCCGAGGAGTATCAATTACATCCAGAGCAATCAACATCTGCCATCATCGTTCATCATCCTGAAGCAAAATATTTCAACGCAACATGATGGTTAGTCCAGTGAATTCCCCTAGTTATTTGAATCTACCTGAAGCGGTTTTTTTCGACATGGACGGCCTGCTCGTAGATACTGAACCTTATTGGCTTGAAACTGAGCGCGAACTCATGGCCGATTTTGGCGTGATTTGGGAAACCGAGGATCAGTTATATTGCCTTGGCGGTCCGATGCAAAAAGTTGGCGACTATATGTCATCGCTAGCTCAAGGTCGGGAGAATTCAGAATGGTTCGCAGAAGAGCTCATTGATCGTATGGCAAAGAAATTCGCGAATATAACCTTGATGCCTGGCATCGCCGATTTGCTTGACGAACTTCGCACTCTTCAGCTTCCGTGCGCACTAGTTTCGGCAAGCCCACGTCGTTTGGTTGATGCGGTGTTAGCTATTTTTCCTGTTGTACCTTTCAGTGTGACTATCTCAGCTAACGATGTGCTTCGGGGCAAGCCGCACCCGGATCCTTACCTCAAAGCAGCCGAGCTACTGGGTGTTGATATCGTTCAATCTCTCATAATCGAAGATTCGCCAACAGGCGTTACGGCCGCGCGAGCCAGTGGCGCCTTCGTTATTGCCGTTCCTCACATCGCACCCGTTCCACCTGCACCTCGCAGCGCAATCATTGAGACGTTATCAGGCAGATACCTCAGTGAGCTGTGGAGCTTATGCAAGCATTAAAGTTCAGGGGGAGTACCACCAAACTCTGGGCAAATTTTCTGGTGTGCGCACCAATCACATAATTTGGATTTTCGAGTAGGCCATTCACCAGACTTCTTCGAGTATTCGATATCTGCTGCGATTTTCTCAATTTTTAGTTGCGTCTTCACCAGATCCTCTTCTGAAGGATCTTGCGTGAGGATTTTTCCATCTCCAAGGAAGATCATCTGTAATCGCTTTGGAACTCGACCAAGAGTCTTCCAGAGAATTAGGCCATAAAATTTCATTTGAAAGAAAGATTTCTCCTCGAAACCTACGCTTGGCGATTTACCCGTTTTGTAATCAACAATTCTTATCTCTCCGGTAGGTGCGATATCAAGACGATCTATATACCCGTGGATAAGCAATTCATCAGATAAGTCAATTTCCACATGTGCTTCTAGTTCGGATGGTTCAAAAGCCGTGGGATCTTCTAACGTGAAATATCGCTCGAGCAAAGTATGTGCCGAAAGTAAGAATTCCTCTTCCTTAAGCGCGGGAAGTAGCTCCTGAACATCTGCTCTGCTTTCTTTCATTTCGCCCCACAGAGGAAGAAGATCCTTCTGGGCGATCGTGAAATTCCGTTCACTTCGGGGATAACTGAACAATTTCTCTAGCACCAGGTGGACCAATGTGCCGCGAATCGCATCAATGCTTGGCGGTTCGGGCAATTTATCTATCGTTCTGAAGCGATAGAGCAGGGGGCAGTTCAAGTAGTCGTTAGCTCTACTTGGAGAGAGTGTGGCTTTGTCTTCACTCATGGAGACACCTTAGACTGCCGGACATGGATTTCCAGGGGATAGCGCGAAAAGGGCCATTTCGTTTGGGTGATCGTATTCAACTTTCCGATTCGAAGGGAAAGTTGTATAGCTTTACGTTGAAAGAGGGCGGGTCGTGGCATAGCCATAAGGGAATCGTTGATCACGCCCAATGCGTGGGATTATCTGAAGGCTCTTTTGTTACCTCAACTTCTGGCGCCCAATACTTCGCTATCCGACCACTTTATGAGGACTTTGTTCTGGCAATGCCGCGCGGAGCTACGATTGTTTACCCCAAAGATGCTGCAGACATCATCGGCTTCGGCGATATATCCGAAGGGGATACCGTCCTGGAAGCCGGAGTGGGCTCTGGTGCGCTCACCATTGCCTTGTTGCGAGCGGTGGGACCACACGGAAGAGTCATAAGTACAGAACGACGTGATGACTTTGCCATCATCGCCCAAAAGAATTTAGAAATTTTCTTCGGTGCAACCCCAAAGAATTGGAGCGTGCGCATTGGTTCTTTTGAAGATCAGGATTTCTCTGACGCTCAACTTCCCGCGGAGGGCGTAGATCGGATAGTTCTGGATATGTTGGCGCCCTGGGAGTGTGTAGATCAGAGCGCTCAATCACTTCGACCCGGTGGAGTGTTCCTTGCTTACATCACAACAACGACTCAGCTCTCTCGAACTGTCGAAGCTTTAAGAGAGGATCGGCGATTTACCGAGCCGTACTCATGGGAGAGCTTGCATAGAAGCTGGCACGTTGATTCGCTATCTGTTCGTCCTGATAACCGAATGATTGGTCACACTGGATTCTTGGTTCGCGCCCGACGTGTTGCGGACGGAGTTCAAGCACCGAGAACGCGCCGCCGAGGAGCTAAAAATCCAGAAGAGACTGAAAGCGACCTTTAAGACGGGCTAATTCAAGCGAGCAGAACGAATCTCTACAGATTGCAATGGTGCTCCATCTGGTCCGCCAGAGGATGTGCCGAGTGCAGCGACTTTTTCGACTATATCGAGTCCTTTAGTGATTGTTCCCCAGACTGAATAGTTGGGACCAAGGGTCGTGTCAGCATAAACAAGGAAGAATTGGCTGCCATTGGTATTAGGCCCTGAGTTGGCCATCGCAACAGTTCCCTTGGGGTAATTCATTCCGGTCGTCGTTGGCAGATTCTCATCAGCGAAAGTGAAACCTGGCGTCCCTCCGCCATCTCCCTGTGGATCTCCACACTGCAATACGAAGATTCCCGAAGTTGTTAGTCGATGGCAAAGGGTTGCATCGTAATACCCGGAGTTAGCTAAAAATCCTATAGTAGAAACAGTGGCAGGGGCCTTTATACCATCCGCTTGAATTTCTATCTCTCCACAATTGGTGACAAGAGTCAAGGTATACATCTTTTTCGGTAGATATTCCGTGGGAGAACTTTCGGCAAGGGGAGAGCGAGCAATAGAGGTTGCCTCTTCGCAGATTGCGGCTCCACCACTAATCGGGTCGGCTACCGCTTCTGATACCTCAGAGGTTGAGTCGGCGCTCGGTGCATCGTTGGGGTCGCTTGCGCTCGAACATCCGCTAACAAGAAGTACTGCGCTCATGAGAGCGAGAACCCGTATATAGGCCTTCCAACCAGTGCTTGTTGAAGTCATGCGCAAATAGTAACAAGGCTTACTACGATATCGGGCATGGCAGGCGAAAAAGGTGACAAGGCAGAGCGACTTCTCAATCTCACGCTTGCCTTGTTGAGCGCCAAACGTCCGCTGACCAAGCAATACATTTTCGAGAATGTTGCCGGTTACTCCGGCAAGTCAGAGTCTATGGAGCGCATGTTCGAGCGCGATAAGGACGAGCTACGGGAACTAGGAATTGACGTAACAGTTCTCCCAGTCGATCCTTTATTCGATGACGAACTTGGCTATCGCATCATGCCGCGCGACTATTTCTTACCTGATGTTTCTCTTACACACGAGGAGTCGATTTGGCTAGCGCTAGCTGCCAATGTGATTCGCGAATTTGCGGGCCGGGAGCTAGCGCAAAATGCAGTCCAAACCTTGCTATCACAGGGCACTGCAATAATAGATGAGGTTGTCGCAGTGAGCGCTCCAGTTCAAATCGAGATTCCTGTTAGTGAAATGCTTGATGACATTTGGCGAGCGATTAGGTCGAAAATTCCACTGAAATTCTCCTATCAATCACCGCCAATTTCCACTTCCAATCCTGAAAGCACGCGCAATCAAGATGAGCGAGAGATTTCTCCCTACATTCTGACTTCGCGATTTGGAAATTGGTACCTACTGGGAAAAGACGCCAAAGATAATAAGATAAAAACTTTTCGGATTGACAGACTGAGCCAGCTTGCTCGAGGAAATGGTGCTGCATTTCTCGATGCTGATTTCCAGGGCGAAATCAATCCAGTTTTAGCGAGTTTTAACGGGGAGCGAATTCAAGAGGTTCTCCTCAATTGTGATAGAAAAATTCCGAGAGATCATAGATTGATGCGACGAGCTGAGAGCGTGAATGACAAAGGAAATCGATATATCCTCTCAATTAAAGATATCGATGAAGTCGAAATTACTGAAATGGTGCTATGGGCTGGACCTCTGGTGGAAGTTCTAGCGCCAGATTACCTACGAGAACGAATTCAGCTTGCTCTTCGTAAAACCCTAGAGGCTAACTCATGACTATTTCTCCCGGTGGGATACGACTAGCACGTTTGTTGAAGCTGATTCCCTTTCTGCAGGCGAATTCAGGAATAAGTGTCAGCGATACGGCGCTACTTTTTAACATTTCCGAAGAACAATTGATTTCTGATTTGAATTTAATTTGGTTATGTGGTTTGCCGGGATATTCGCACCTCGAGTTAATTGATGTTTCTTACGATTCAGGAACCATTACTATTCAAAACGCTCAAACTATCGCTCGACCGATGCGCCTTGGCTTCGATGACGGTATCTCCCTGTTGTTGGC
The DNA here is from genome assembly GCA_964561165.1 of uncultured Bifidobacterium sp. Lineage (GTDB taxonomy): Bacteria > Actinomycetota > Actinomycetes > Nanopelagicales > Nanopelagicaceae > IMCC26077. The sequence continues at coordinate 14,868 of CAZLOJ010000017.1, forward strand.
AATTGAAAATTTATTAAACATAGTTCCGTCGAATGATGCTCTCGTGCTCAATAGTTTAAGGAGAAAAATTCTTCAGGTACTAAAACTAAATACTGAGAGCACTTCGAGTGAGAACTTAGAACAATTGCACCCGGACGAATCAACCGTATTGCCAACCATTATGCAGGCGCTTTCCAATCCGAAACAATTGGTGGACTTCCAGTACTATTCGGCAACGCTAGATAGCTCTATTGGCATTCAAATTATCCCGCAGAGATTTTTTGTAGAAAATGGTTTTACCTATCTTGCTGCTTTGACATGGCCCTCCCAGCAATATTCCGTTTTCCGTGTTGACCGCATCGAACGCGCCACTTTGATTTCATCTTCGGCTGAATTCCCTGACATTGATTTTGCACACCTCGAGATTGAAAAACAGACGGTCGAGGTGACCGTCGAAATTGCATCCCCTGCCCATTGGTTCATTGAGAAATGGGGCTTGACGGCTCTGAGATACGACCCGGCGCGGGAACGTTATGTGGGGCAAATTCATGTTTTCAACCATTCTTGGCTGATCCGGGCTGCGTTGAGCCTGGGCGGGGCGCTCGAAGTCGTGGCGCCCAAATCGTTGCGGGAAGAGATCGCCAGCGCTGCTAGATCAGCGCTCGAAAAGTATCGTGAACCACTAAAGTAGGCCCATCTACAGCGGCTCGCCCGGTGAGCCAGCTTGAGGGGGCACTCTATGTTTCTTCGCGAACCGTCACACCTACTCCTGGTTATCCTCGTCTTGATTTTGCTCTTTGGAGCCAAAAGGCTGCCCGATTCCGCACGCGCCATAGGCAAGTCGCTGCGGATCTTTAAAGGTGAGCTCAAGGACCCGAACAAAGGTGGCGAAATTTCGGATTCAGACTCCAATAACGAGAGTAAAAAGCTAGATAAGCCAGACCAGACAGATTAGTTCACGAACGATTGGTGGCTCGTGAACTGCGATGTCAATGAATGAACAATTCGATGCTTCAAAGGCACCCCTACTTGCGCACTTACGCGAGTTACGAAAACGGATCTTCAAGAGCGCGATAGGCGTACTCGCCTTCGCCGTTGTTGGATGGCTTTTCTACAACCAGATAATTTTACAGCTTGCTACGCCCATGTGTGGGGAAAACAAAGAGCTACAAAGCCTCGAACAATGCACCTCGCTTTACGTCTCTGGAGTTCTAGGTCCACTTAATTTACAAATCAAGGTTGCACTTCTTGTGGGCATAATACTTTCGGCGCCGGTTTGGTTATTTCAAATCTGGGCCTTTGTTTTACCCGGTTTGAAGAGGCGCGAGAAAATTCTCGCATTCGCCTTCTTCGTTGGAGCGATTCCATTTTTTGCTGCCGGGGTGACTCTTGGATACTACATACTGCCAGTCGCAATAAAGGTTCTACTTGGTTTTACTCCAGACAATTTGGCAAACCTCATTCGATTTGATGATTATTTAGATTTTGTGCTTCGAGTCATATTACTTTTTGGAATAGCTTTTGAATTACCAGTCTTCTTACTGGCACTGAACGCTGCAGGAGCAATCACAGGAGCGGCTATTCTCAAACCATGGCGCGTCGCAGTTTTCTTAATTTTCCTATTCGTCGCTGCATTCACACCGACGGGGGACCCTTTAACGATGCTTGCTCTAGCCATTCCGCTCTGCGCACTCTATTTTGCTGCAGGCGGGATCGCTTCACTTCTAGATAAACGCCGCGCTAAGAAAGCCTCGGCGCTCGATGAAATCTAATTTAGTTGTCGCCAACCCTGCTTCGGGCAGAGGTAAAGGTGCGCGCGTTCTCGCTGAAACACTTGAATACCTTGAGAAAAATCACTTTCGATACCAGGTAATCGCTGCAAGCTCGCTCGAAGCCTCACTCTCCGAACTCTCGAAAGTATCAATCACCGAATTTGAACGAGTTCTCGTGGTAGGGGGTGATGGGATGGTGCATCACGTAATCAATGAGCTGGCTAAAAGTGCAGATACGACGATAGCTCTTGGCATTATTCCGGCTGGTACCGGCAACGATTTTGCCAGGGCGCTAGGTCTCAACATCAAATCTCCTCACAAGAATCTAGATCTTTTCTTTACGATGGAAGCGATAAGCATCGATCTTGGCGAGGTAAATGGTGTTCGATTTGGCGCTATCTGTTCAACGGGTTTTGATTCCGTTGTCAATGAACGAGCTAATCAAATGCGTTGGCCAACGGGTAAACGAAAATATGATCTAGCTATGATTCAAGAATTATCGCGCTTTAAACCGCGACGCTATCAAATCACTATCGATGATCATCGACGAGACGTCCAAGCGATGCTGATTGCAATCGGTAATGGCTCCTCATACGGGGGAGGTATGAAGGTCTGTCCTGGAGCAGATTTTCATGACGGTTTACTCGATGTGATGATTTTGAATCCCGTGCCAATTCTTGAATTTCTCAGAATTTTTCCAAAGGTGTACTCCGGTCGTCATGTTTCCCATCCTCAAGTCGAGGTTTTGCGCGGGAAGTCGATATATATCGATGGGGAGGCAATTACCTATGCTGATGGCGAACGCATTGCTCCCACTCCAGTACACGTGAAAGTTTTACCAAAAGCGCTGCGAACCTGGACCGCTAATGCGTGAATCTGAACTTTCTCCAGCTGAGAAATTTGCTTCTTCTCGAAAACGCGCTACTTCACGCGCTTCTGCGCTCCATGACTACCTTGAACGTTTACCTTTCTCACTAGATGACTTTCAAATAGAGGCATGTAAGGATTTAGAAGCTGGAAGCGGTGTTTTGGTTGCAGCACCAACGGGAGCGGGCAAGACAATTATCGGGGATTTCGCCACTTTCTTATCACAACGTCAAGGAAAGCGGATTTTCTACACCACTCCGATTAAAGCGCTGAGCAATCAAAAATTTAGCGAGTTTGTCGAGAAGTACGGCGAAGAGAAGGTTGGGCTTCTCACTGGGGACATATCGATCAATGGCGATGGCGAAATAGTGGTAATGACTACTGAAGTGCTGCGCAACATGATTTATGCCAATTCACGCAATCTACAAAACTTAGCCTTTGTCGTACTTGATGAAGTTCATTACTTAGGGGATAAGTTCAGGGGAGCGGTCTGGGAGGAAATACTCATCCATTTGCCAGAGGAAATTGCAGTGGTTTCACTCTCGGCTACAGTCTCCAATGTCGAAGAATTCGGAGAATGGTTACGCACTGTTCGAGGCAGTATTGAAGTTATTGTTAGCGAAATACGACCCGTTCCACTTCATCTTCACGTGATGCAAGGTAATGAACTCTACCCACTCCTCAAAGACGAGAAGCAAGTAAACGGGGAGCTAGTAAAAATCGCTCAAAGCTACAATCAAAACTATCGTGATCGTAAATTTCGCAGCACTTTCAAAGTTCTTCACAAAGAACTCATTATTGAACGTTTAGCTCAAGAGAATCTATTGCCAGCCATTTTCTTCATTTTCAGCCGCGCTGGCTGTGACAATGCCGTGAAGTCGTGCAGTCATCTCAACCTCACCAATGAACGGGAGAAGGCTTCGATCCGCGAGCGTATTGAGGAAGTTGCACAAGTTATCGCGCCGGAAGACTATGGTCCTTTGAATTTCCTTGCGTGGGCTAAAGCCCTGGAACACGGCGTAGCAGCTCACCATGCGGGATTGATTCCACCGTTGAAGGAAGTTATTGAGGAGCTCTTTCAGCAAGGTTTCATAAAGGTTGTTTTTGCAACCGAAACTCTCGCTTTAGGAGTGAACATGCCTGCCCGTTCGGTTGTTATAGATCGACTCACCAAATGGAATGGGCAAGGGCATGTAGATATTTCGCCTGGAGAGTTCACGCAGCTCACCGGTCGTGCTGGACGTCGAGGGATTGATATTGAAGGGCACGCGGTAATGGTGTGGAGCCCGGAGGTCGATATCCCATCCCTGGCAGGTTTAGCGACGGCACGAACCTTTCCGCTGAAATCCTCTTTCAATCCGACATACAACATGACGGTAAATCTCCTATCAAGCACTACCTCGGAAATTTCACGCGAACTCCTTGGTTCTTCGTTTGCGCAGTATCAAGCTGATCATTCGGTTCAAGGTTTAGAACGGCAAGTGGCGCGAAATAGGGAGTTTCTGCGAACTTTGCGTGATGAAGTGAATTGCCATCTCGGAGATTTCCATCAATATGCTCAATTCAGAAATCAGATCAAAGCTCTTGAGCGTGCTGGCAATCGGGTGCAAAAGCGAGATTTACCCGAGGTCATCGAGACACTCGCGTCGGTTTCCCGCGGAGATGTGCTTTCGATTGGCAGTAGGCGGCGGGGGAGCATCGCTTTAGTGATCGAACGCGGGAATGAGCTTGCCCGTCCGCTTGTTATGTATCTCGATCGCAAAGTTTCGCGAATTTCGCCAGTGGATTGCCAAAGTGGAGTAGAGAATTTAGGACGCATAAAGGTTCCTGGAGGAACTGGCCATAAGAATTCTCGAGATAAATCTTTATGGATAGATGCCTATAAAAGAAGTGGCCTCAAGCCTGGCGGTAAAGGCAACGACAATTCCGAATATGATGTTGAATTGATTGAGCTTCGAAATCAAATGCGCGCACACCCATGTCACGACTGTCCTGACCGGGAGCAACACGCTCGGATTTGCGAACGAATCGTTCGTATTGAGCGGGAAATTGAAGATTTGCGCATAAAGATAGAGGGCAGAACAAATGTGATTCCACGAACATTCGATCGCCTCTGCACGGTTTTGCGTGAGTTGAATTATCTCGAGGGTGATGTTGTGACTGCTAATGGGCAGTTACTCTCCAAGATATATTCGGATGCAGATTTAGTCCTAGCTGAAGCAATCAGAAGGAACATTTTTGAGGGGCTCGATCCATTGGAACTTGTCGCCGCACTTTCCCTTTTTGTGTACGAATCTCGAAGTGATGAGCCACATCGACACCTTGCAAAAAATGCCAAAGTAGTTACTGCTATGCATTCTTTGGAGAAGCTGTGGTTCGAAATTCGAGCGCTTGAACAGCGAAACTCCCTGCAAACGATGCGTGAGCTCGATGGAGGGATGGCCGCAGCAATCTATAAGTGGGCTAGCGGTGGAGATCTAATTGAAACGCTGGCGCTTGCCGAACTTCCAGCAGGTGATTTTGTTCGAATCGTGAAACAACTTATCGATTTATTAACGCAGATTTCAGACGCGTCGGCACAGCTCTCTCATCGAGCTCGTGCGGGAGTAGCCCTATTGCGTCGAGGGGTTATTGCCTACTCTGAGGTGGTTGGATGATTCTGTTAATTGACAGCGCATCGCTCTGGTATCGCGCCTTCTATGGCATGCCTGATTCGCTACGTTCACCCAGCGGGCATCCGGTAAATGCGATCAGAGGATTTCTCGACAGCGTGGCGCGCCTTACCGCTCACTACAAACCTGAGCAGATTGTTGCTTGTTTAGATGGTGATTGGCGACCTTCTTGGCGAACCGATTTAGTTCCTGAATATAAAGCCGCACGTGATGTCCCAAGCGAAGATGGTGAAGTGATTCAAGATGAAATTGATCTGGAGAGTCAGACACCTGTAATTTTAGATATCCTGGACGCGATTGGTCTTCCAGTGATCGGTATTGATGATTACGAAGCCGATGATGTGATTGCAACTCTCGCAACGAGGGAACAGGCTCCAATTGTCATTGCGACTGGTGATCGTGATCTCTTCCAATTAGTGGATGAGCGGAAACCGATTTCAGTGGCTTATCTAGCAAAAGGAATCTCTAGTCACGAACTTGTCGATTTACAGTGGATTTCGCAGCGCTATGGGATACCAGGGGAGCGGTATGCATTGATGGCGCTCTTGCGGGGAGATCCCTCCGATGGGCTACCTGGCGTGCGTGGCATCGGCGAAAAGGGCGCCGCCAAGATCGTTAATCATTTTGGCAGCGTTTCAGAAATGCTCGCGGCTGCAGAACAAGGTGATGCTCGACTCGGAACCGTGCTGGCTAAGAAACTTCTCGAAGGTAGAGAGTATCTCCACCGTGCAGAACCAGTAGTTACTTGCGTGCGCGATCTTCGTCTCCCAACATTTGCCCAGCAACTTCCAACCCAAATATCGGACCGAAAGAAACTCGACTCTATTGTCGAGGAGTATGGCGTCGGCACGAGCGTAAGCCGGTTACTGGCTGCCATATCGCTAGAGTGAGCAAGTGATACGCGCACTCTGGGTACTAGTGCTTGGCATCATCGCATCGGGGGCTTTTGCCCCAATTGCACAATGGTGGCTCTTTCCTGTGGCGCTTGCCTTCTTCATGGTGCATACGATCAACCAACGAGCAGGTCGAAGAGCGCTCTTATCGTTTATGTTCGCACTGGGCTTATTTGCACCCATGCTCCACTGGTCAAGCAGTTTTGTGGGCGCACTGCCATGGCTATTACTCACCATCATGTCCGCGCTTTTCTATATTCCTTTGGCGATAGCAGCGAAAAGCACTAAATACCTTTGGATAGTTTTCCCAGCATTTTGGGTCGCGATTGAATTTTTTCGTAATCGCTTTCCATTTGGAGGTTTTGCCTGGGGGAGGGCTGGCTATCTCGTCGTCGATTCGCCATATTCTGAAACGATTGCGTATGTCGGCGTTGCTGGCGGCTCATTCTTGTTAGCACTTGTAGCTGTTGCGATGTACCGAGTGATTGCCGATTTTCGAATCTATTGGATACCAGCGCTAATTCTTCTAGCATTCATTCCACAGTACTCTGCAAATCCAATCGGGGAAATAACCATGACGGCGGTTCAAGGAAATGTTCCGCGCCTGGGATATGAAATCAGTACTCAAGTTCGAAAAGTTTTCGAAAATCACGCGAACGAGACGATTAGAGCTTCAGCTCGGTCTGAGAGTAATCCTCCAGATGTGTACATCTGGCCTGAAGATGGCGCCGACATTGATCCATTAAAAAGCGGCAGACAAGAGATCACCTCACTCGTTTCCAAGGTCAACGCACCGATAATCTTCGGATCGGTCGGTAGAGATAATCTCAATCGACCGGTCAATCTTTCGATTCTTTGGCGCGATGGTGGGGCAGTATCGATCTACCAGAAGCAGCATTTGGCGCCCTTTGGCGAATACATCCCGCTACGAACGCTGGCAGCAAGCGTGTCGCCGCTCGTTGATCAAGTGACTGATTTCGTTCCTGGTTCTAGCTGGAAATATCACTTTGTCGATAAAGCCATAATAGCGCCGCTTATCTGTTTCGAGGTCGCTGACGATCACCTGATTAGACAGGCCATTTCACAGAGCAACATATTTATCGCTCAAACCAATAATGCAACGTATGGAAGGTCGGCCCAATCACGACAACAATTACAAATCACTCGATCAAGAGCTCTGGAGTATCACCGGTCGGTTGCTTCCATATCGACTGTAGGCGTAAGCGCCATGATTGATCCCCACGGGATAGTGATTGCCGAATTACGACCGTATACGACAGATTCACTCACTGCGAGCCTTTCGCTCTATAACGAGATAACCCCAGCCCACCAGAACGGGCTCAGGGCTGAATACGGCTCGTTGGCGGTCGCTGTTATGGCCTGTTTGGTGGCCCTGGCTGGTCTCGGTCGGAGATGGACTAATCGCCGATAAGCAACATTATGTCAAGTTACAGATGGCGTGAATGGCCGTAACCCGTCCACTACTCGAAAACCTATGTGGTCTCGTCTGCGCGTTTTGTGGCTCATGCTCCGCACTGAAGTCCTGAGGTATCGAGGATGCGGGCTAAAGAAAGAACCGCCTCTAAGGACAAATTGTTCATCGAGCGAGAGATCCTCTCTCCCGTCGTTGGGGTCGTAGGGGTAGGAACGGTAAGCGCTCGCTACCATCTCCCAAACGTTGCCTGCTAAGTCCAGTACTCCCTCGGCGCTGGCGCCAAGCGGGTAACTTCCCACCACGGAGGTTTCTCCAGATTTACCTTTCTGTCCAAAGTTTGCAAAATCTTCGTTCGGAGGAAGATTTCCCCAAGGCCAGATTCGGCCATCGATCCACCTTGCTGCCCGTTCCCATTGCGCTTCCGTGGGAAGCTTTACGCTGGCCCAATCACAGAAGGCTAGTGCATCATTCCAATCAACATACACGACGGGATGATCCGCTAGCGCTTTACTCACCAAACCTTTTGGCCAATGCCCTGGAACCGGATAGCCAGTGGCCAACGTAAAGAGTTCATATTGACGATTTGTTACAGGAGTTCTACTGATTCGAAATGGTGGCAGATCTAGGGTGTGTTGCGGAGTTTCATTATCGAAATCCGCTGCACGATTTGCGCTGTGATGCGAACCTTTAAACTGCTCGATGTCGGTTTGATGGTTATTAACTACATGATAATCATTTCCCATGATGAAAGAACCTGCTGGAACTTCTCTTAGGTTGAGGTCTATTCCATCACGGATCGAATGTCTTGATTTAGAGTTCACCACTACCCTAAAACCAACATAAACATCTCGAGCAGTGGGAAACATAAAGTGTCGATCAGAACATCTAATATTTCGATCTGAACTTAAGTAATTTCCGCCGCGCACGACTCGCTCTCCCCAACGGTTTACATCTTCTCGCCCGTCATCTTTACGATATGGATAAGGGGCATAGGCCGATGTCGTCCATTCCCAAACATTCCCCGCCAAATCCAGAACTCCATAGGGTGAAGCACCATCACGGTATCTATCCACCGGAGTTGTGTCTCCCACTACATTCCCACAATTCGCATGCACACTGCTAGGAACATTTTCTCCCCACGGATATTGCCGGGAATCAACTCCACGCGCGCTCTTTTCCCACTGAGCTTCGGTTGGTAACGAAGTGCCACACCAATCTGCAAAAGCTTGCGCGTCGTACCAGTCAACATAAGTCACGGGATGATTTAGGCGACTCGTCTCAGGTACACCATTTGGCCAATCCCCCGGCCTTTTATATCCAGTGCTTTCAACGAACTTTAGATACTGCGCATTTGTAATCGGAAACGCGCTAATCCAAAACGAAAGTAGCTCAACCTCATGTTGCGGTTGTTCATCTTCATAAGAAAACTGATCCGAATTTCGAGGAAAAGGATTACTCCCAATCAGGAAGTTTCCACCAGCAATCTCTACCCAATCGAAACCAATCGCGTTTCGATCGAATGTAGCGTCCATTTTCTAGCTATTCGTAGGAATTGACAGGGAATTGTTCTCGTTAGAACCAAATTGGGTTGCTAATTCTTCAGGTCGCGGGCAGGCGCAGACGAGATTGCGGTCGCCATGTGCCCCAT
>CAZLOJ010000018.1:0-22312 GCA_964561165.1 uncultured Bifidobacterium sp.
AGATGGCCGAAATCAAGATTGCAGCGAAGGTTCGCTCTGAATTTGGAAAGGGCGCTGCTCGACGTGCACGCCGCGACGGATTAGTTCCAGCAGTCATCTATGGCCATGGCGAGAAGCCAATCCACATCGCGCTCCCTGCTCGTGAGGTAGGCGTTGCATTGAAAACTTCGAACGTCCTACTTGATATTGATCTTGGTTCACAAGTTGAGCTCACACTGCCAAAGTCTGTTGTGCGCGATCCCATCAAGGGCACCTTGGAACATATCGATCTAATCCTTGTCCGCCGTGGAGAGCGCGTTGTCGTCTCGGTACCTATTCACACCTTTGGTAAATATGATCAAGATGGAATTTTGGAACACGTTAACAACGCTGTCGAAGTAGAAGTTGAGGCGACGTCCATTCCATCGCACCTCGAGCTCGACATGGAAGGTCTTGCAGCTGGTGCGTCTCTCTACGCAGCAGATGTTAAGTTGCCAGAGGGCGTTACCTTGGCAAGTGATCCGAAGATGATCGTCGTTCACCTAAGCGTACGTGTCGCTGTCGAAGAAGTTGCTGCAGCTCCAGCCGCTACTGACGCTGCTGCTGGTGCTACTGGTGACGCTGGCTCTGCCGGTGATGCTGCAAAGAGCTAACACCTCACGCTTTTTTCATACGCGCGAGAACGTCAGAGATTGTTAGAGAGACGATGAGTAGCCAAACAAAAAATACTTGGCTAGTAGTTGGGCTTGGCAATCCAGGTGACAAATACAGCGCAACTCGACATAACATCGGTTTTGTCGTTGCTGACGAATTAGCAATCAGGTGTGGCGGTAAGTTCACATCCAGCAAATATCGAGCTTTAGTCTCAGAAGTTCGATTAGGTATGGGAAGTCAAGCGCCCAAACTAGTCATCGTGAAACCGCAGACCTATATGAATGATTCAGGAGATGCGGTTTCTCCACTAGCCAAGTACTTCAATACTCCGGCGGATCGGATCATCGCGATTCATGATGAACTCGATATTCCGTTCAACGCCATCCGGGTGAAAATTGGTGGCGGAGATAACGGACACAATGGACTTAAATCACTCACGCAATCATTAGGTACACCAGAGTACTTCCGGATTCGCGTGGGAATCGGACGGCCAACTACTCAGCAAGATACCGCCGACTATGTGTTGAGTAATTTCGGCAAAAGTGAGCGCATCCAGGTAACGGATTTAACGATGCGCGCAAGCGATGCAATCGAGTCACTTATTGAAAAAGGCCTTGACGTTACCCAACAGAATTTTAATCAGTAACAGGGAAGTATCCTGAGTTGCCTGGCATCAACCGGTGTTTCGTAGTCCAGCTGCAATTCCGTTTATCGTAAGCAGGAGCGCTCGGTTGAGTATTCCATCAACCTCTTCACCATTACGTACTTTTTGGAGGAGCGATACTTGGAGAAGTTGCATCGGACGTAAATAGACATCTCGGATTGCCAGAGTCTGTGCCAAAATTGGCTGGTCTCCAAGAAGCTCGCTCTTTTGAGTGAGCAATAAGATCTCTGCCACGGTTAATTGGTACTCGGATTTGATTTCGTCAAAGAAATGTCGAAGCTCTTCGTCGACAAGAGTGTTTACATAATGCTCGGCCGTTTGTAAATCAGTTTTGGCTAGAGTCATCTCCACATTACTGATGAACGTCTTGAAGAAGTGCCACTCTTCGAACATTTGCTGCAAAATTTTGGTATCGCCAGCTTCGCGCGCCGCCTTTAATCCACTACCAACGCCAAACCATCCGGGAACAATTTGTCGAGATTGGGTCCACCCAAATACCCATGGAATAGCCCGTAGTCCCGAGAGTCCAGCATCTGATTCCGGACGTCGGGATGGTCGGGAACCCAAGTAAAGATTTCCAAGTTGCTCCACTGGGGTTGATTGATAGAAGTACTTAGGAAGATCAGGATGATCGACGAGTTTTCGATAGCAACTCATGGCTGCAGCGCTGACGGTATCCATGCATGAATCCCAATGGGCAAGATCGCGTGCGCTCTGTCGTGGCGCGCGATTGAGCACAGTTGCCTCGAGGGCAGCTGCCAGAATCAATTCCACGTTTTCACGAGCAAGTGAGGGCAGTGAGTACTTATCGGAGATGACTTCACCTTGTTCTGTCATCTTTATCTCACCAGCTAGGGAGCCCCATGGCAGCGCAAGAATTGCGTCATACGTGGGACCGCCCCCGCGACCGACCGAGCCGCCACGACCGTGGAAGATTCGAAGATGAATGCCAGCTTTACCTGCAAGATCCCGGAGCTTTCGTTGCGCTCGATGAATTTCCCATTGACTTGTTGTGATTCCCGCATCTTTATTGGAATCGGAGTATCCCAACATCACTTCTTGAATCTCTCCGCGAAGTTCAACAAGCTCTCGATATTCTGGAATAGCGAGCAAGCGTCCTACGATCGCATCTGCCTCTTGCAATTCGGCAACGGTCTCAAGGAGCGGAACAAAACCAATTAGTGCTTTACCCTCATGTAACGAAACTAGGCCTGCTTTAATACCAAGAACTACGGCAGCGAGCAGGTCACTGGCAGATTTGGTCATTGAAACGATATAACTTTCAATCGCCTCATCACCGAATGTTTCGATTATCTCCCCGATAGTCACAAAAGTGTCGAAGGTTTGCTTGCCGCGAGCATCAAGCGTCTCTCTATCCAGAGGACGACCATTCGTGATTTCTTGAATCAGTAACGTTAATCGATCTTCGTCACCCAGGATCAGGTAATTCTGAATTCCATAGGAGGAGAAATATTGATTTAACACGTGATGATGCTGGTTAGAGTGCTCGCGAACGTCGAGAGTTGCATGAGTTATTCCAAAAGCGCTAGCGGTGCGAATTAGCTGTTCTAACTCTCCAGCGGCGATTAATTCTCCTTTATGCTCGAGGAGAGACTCCCGCATCAGAATTAAATCATCTAGTAATTCTTGGGTATTCGCATAATCGCGACCTGGTTGATGTGGAGCCTTATTTGCATGGCGTCGCTGAGTAAGGACTAATTTGTGTCGGATAGCCGTTGCTTTTAGTCGATATGGCTCTTCTACATTCAATCGCTTAAATCGGTCTTCAAATTCTGGAATGTTTATCAAGTCTGTTTCAATTGATTTCAATAATTCATCACTTGCGCCAGCAAGACGAGCCGAAACTGAGAGCGATTGTCGAAGCGCATCGAGTTTCTCAATCAATACTCGAACGCCATGGCCTACATGTAGCGTCACAGTCTCAGACGTGATTGCAGGAGTCACATTGGGATTTCCATCACGGTCTCCACCAATCCAACTTCCAAAGGAGAGTGGGCGCGCTAGTACGTCTAGGTCAATCCCGTATTGGGTGAGCTCATATGCGAAGTCATCTAAGACTTGCGGAACTGTGTAGCGATGAAGATCATCGAGATAGTAAAGCGCATTCGTGGCTTCATCCAAGGGTTCAGGTTGTTCTAATCGCAGTTCGTCAGTCTGCCACAGGAGCTCTATTGCCTCTGCAAGTCGCTTATCGCGTTCACGAATATTCTTCTCATTGAGCAATTGTGCGACCGTTCCCAGTTTGCTGAGGACGGAACGACGAGCTGCTTCAGTGGGATGCGCGGTGAACACGGGGCGGACAGACAACATCGCAACCGAACGAGCGAGCTCGTCCTTACTTATTTTTGCTTCAGCAAATTTATGGAAAGTTTGTTGCAACCAGGAATCCCCGTTGACGCGCTCCTCATAGAGTGCGTGCGCGCGATGCACTTGTTCAGCAATATTAGCTAGATGAAAGTAAGTGCTAAAGGCACGTACTAGTTTGATGCTATCTGCGACTTCCACTTTCTCAAGGATTGTTGATCCCAGAGGTGAATCCTCTCGAACTGCCAAGCGCACTGATTCAACGAGATCCAAAAGCGCTTGACCCTCTTGTCGCACGAGGGTTTGACCCAACAATTCACCGAGTCGACGAACGTCCGCTCGAAGGGAAGACCCGGTGTTTGCCCCCAACGCTGTCCCGCTATCGCCGGAGAGGTCTCCACCGGAGTGGCCCTGAGTTTGCATGGTCATATCTTGGCAGAGCAAGAGAGGTACCATTTACGCGGGTTAGTCCTGAAAGAACTTTTCACGACAACTCATCAGCCCCCCGCCTTGGCGGAATGGGGCTATTGGGCTGTTTCCTGAAAGATCGAAGGAGCGGGTATCTGATGGCAGCCGAGTCAGGCGGACCAAAGAAGGTCACAGCGATTGCATCGCTAGTCGACCAACTCGATTTGAGTGCATCGAGCGCTGCGCTACGTTCCGGCTCAACGCTTAACGCGCCTATCTCCGCAGCATCTTTCGCGATTGCTGCTACGGCAAATAGCGCACAGGAATTCCCACTGATTGCGGCGCTAACGGCAAATAATGGTGAGGAGCTAGTCGAGGAACTCAAACAGTTGCTCCCAGGGAAAAGGGTGTTGCGCTTTCCGCACTGGGAAACGTTGCCACATGAACGGTTAAGTCCGCAGAGCGACACCATCGCAGAACGATTCACGACTCTACAAGCCATCCGCTCGCTGTCATGTGAGGTTGTCGTCATTCCGGTGCGCTCTCTGTTGCAACCGTTCATCAAAGGTTTTGGTACTGCAAAAGTTCCATTGTTAAAAGTCGGAGAACAAAAAGAACTCGCATACGTCATTAAAGAGTTACTCGCTCTAGGGTATGAACGAACGGATTTGGTAGAAAAACGTGGGGAGTTTGCTCAGCGAGGCGGCATACTCGACATATTTCCACCGCATGCACAACATCCAATTCGGGTTGAGTTCTTCGATGATGTCATAGATGAGGTTCGATATTTCTCAGTCGCAGATCAGCGCTCACTCGAAATCTGCAGTGAAGGGTTATTTGCCCTGCCTGCTCGTGAAATTCTCATCACCGATGCAATCAAAATTCGAGCCGAAGAGTTGGCGCAGGAGATTCCGACATTATCGGACATGTTCTCACGCATAAGCGAGGGCGTGCCCGTTGAGGGCATGGAGTCATTGATGCCTGCGTTAGTGCATGAAATGGAGACTTTGGTCGACATCCTGCCAGCCAAAACGCTTCTGGTTTCACTTGCGCCAGAGTTAATCCGCAGTCGCGCTGAAGAATTGAGAAAAACCGGTGCGGAATTTCTCAATGCTTCATGGCTTAATGCTGCAGCTGGGAATGTCACCCCAATCGACATGCAAGAGCTCGAACTTCATTCGTTTCATACGCTAGAGAGTGAAATTACCGCTGCGGTAGAGCGCGGATTCACACTCTCATCCATTGCACCATTTGGCGGTGGGGCGGAAGCTGTTGAATCAGCTTTGCGCACGATTGAACCTTTCCGCGGCAACGCAGAGAAATTGGTTGATTACCTACGCGAAAAGATAAAGGACCAGTGGTTATTGGCCATTACCGCACCTGGCCATGGCACTGCGCAGCGCTATGAGGAACTTCTCCGAAGTTATGGCATATCTACTGCAAACTCATTGGTGCCTGGCGCAGTTTTTATTCTCAATTCTGGAATACGCCACGGATTCACTTTTGAAGATGAGAAATTTGCCCTCATTACCGAACGTGACTTCGCTGGAAGTAAAGCGCAAGATGGCGAGAAACTTTCATTGGCATCAAGGCGAAAGAATCGGATTGATCCGCTCTCCCTCAAAGAAGGTGACTTTGTCGTACACCAGGTGCATGGCATTGGACGATTCATCGAAATGGCTGAACGAGTTGTTAATGGAACCAAACGTGAATATCTAGTCATCGAATATGCATCGAGCAAGCGAGGACAATCTGGAGATCGATTGTACTTACCAACCGATTCGTTAGATCAGGTCACGAAATATGTTGGTGGTGAAGCACCAACAGTGCATCACATGGGTGGTGCTGATTGGCAGAAAGCAAAAGGCAAAGCAAGAAAAGCAGTCAAACAGATCGCGGCGGAGTTAATACAACTTTACGCAGCACGGACTAGCTCTCCGGGTTTCGCTTTTTCACCTGATACGCCGTGGCAACGTGAGTTAGAAGATGCATTTCCGTATGTAGAGACGCTTGACCAACTCTCAACAATAACTGAAGTCAAGAAAGATATGGAAGCAAGTTATCCAATGGATCGAATCGTATGCGGCGACGTTGGGTTTGGAAAAACTGAGATTGCCATCAGAGCAGCATTTAAGGCTGTGCAAGATGGAAAGCAAGTTGCTGTTTTAGTACCCACGACTTTGTTGGTGCAACAACATCTGACCACCTTTGGCGAACGATTCGCAGGGTTTCCCATCAATCTCGCCGGATTATCGAGGTTTGCCACTCCTGGCGAGATAAAAAAGACGTTAGAAAAGCTGGCAATTGGTGAGGTCGATGTTGTAATCGGCACGCATCGCCTACTCTCTTCGGATGTAAGTTTTAGGGATTTAGGGCTAGTGATAATCGATGAGGAACAGCGATTTGGCGTCGAACATAAGGAGAAACTCAAGAGATTTCGGGCGTATGTTGATGTGCTTTCAATGTCCGCGACCCCGATTCCGCGAACATTAGAGATGTCAATCACGGGCATTCGAGAGATGTCGATTATGGCAACGCCTCCAGAAGAGCGACATCCAGTTCTTACCTATGTGGGTGGATATGAAGAGCGGCAGATCGCAGCGGCAATTCGACGCGAGTTACTCCGCGACGGGCAAGTTTTTTACATTCATAACAGAGTTAGCTCGATTGATAGGTGTGCCACCAGCATTGCCGCGTTGGTACCCGAGGCGCGAATTCGTGTGGCGCACGGACAAATGAGTGAAAGCGCGCTAGAAGAAGTAATTCTTGCCTTCTGGGAGAAAGAGTTCGATGTTTTGGTATGTACCACGATTATCGAGAGTGGAATTGATATTCCAAATTCAAACACATTGATTGTCGAGCAAGCAGACAAAATGGGATTATCTCAACTTCACCAACTTCGCGGTCGAGTAGGAAGAGGTCGGGAGCGTGGCTATGCATATTTTCTTTATGACATTGATAAGCCACTCACTGACACTGCACATGATCGACTTGAAACTATCGCTGCGAATACTGAATTAGGTTCTGGTATGCAGATAGCTCTCAAAGATCTCGAGATTCGAGGCGCTGGTAATCTTTTAGGTGGCGAGCAGTCTGGGCACATCGCCGATGTTGGATTTGATTTGTACATGCGGATGATTGGCGAAGCTGTTGCTGATTTCAAAGGGGAGCGACATCAAGAGCAAGAATGTAAGTTAGAACTCCCCATCGATGCCTATCTGCCACATGATTATGTTGACAGTGAGCGGGTCCGTCTAGACATTTATCGTCGTCTTGCTGCAGCGCAGTCATTCGAGACTGTAGATCAAGTGGATGAAGAGTTGATTGATCGTTTTGGTTCCTATCCAGAAGTTGTCGCAAATCTATTAGAGATTGCTAAGGTGCGAGTGCGTGCGAAGGAGTTGGACCTGACAGAGGTGATAGTTCAGGGCAAGTATCTACGCCTGGCCCCAGTGACCCTCAGCGACTCTTTATCTGTGCGGATGACACGTCTCTACCCAGGACATATATATAAGTCAGCCCTCTCTACTCTGCTTCTGCCATTGCCCAGCAGCAAAGGGGTGGCATTTGAGGCTGAGAAACTAGGGAATACTTCTCTCCTGAACTGGGTAGCGCAGGCATTTGAGGCGACTACCAATAGAGCCCCAACACCGATGAGTTGAGCCAGATGAGAAGGAGCTTTGATTTTCGTGGTTAAGAGAAAATTTGCGATCCTGTTGTTAGCCCTGACTGCATTGGTGCTCTCGGGATGCAGCAACCCTTCGGACGCTGCGAACTATAAGGGTGGAAAAATCACAATTGAGCGTCTCCAAGAGAGCGTTTCATCCATTCTGGACGAGCGCGTGAAGTTCGAGACGACTCCGCAAGATGCCTTGACGGGTGAAGCTCTAACTTTGAATCAGCTTGAATTTCATATCTTCACTGCGTTACTCACACAAGCGGCAAAGGAGCGAAACATTGCTGCTACTGCTGCCGAAATTTCTGCGCAACGAGCAGAAATTGTAAAAAATGTTGGTAGCGAAGAGAAACTCTCGCTCGCGCTAGTGAACGCAGGAATCGCGTCAATTGATCTTGACCAATATCTGTCGTTGATTATTCTCCAAGACAAGTTACGAGTAGTTATCGCTCCGAATGCAACTGAAGATGGACAGGTCATCCAAGCGCTACAGAAAATGCTTGAAGAGACCGCAACTAAAGAGGCGCTAACCGTCAATCCTCGCTACGGAGTATGGAACACAACCACGAACAAGATCGATCCTGCCGACCCAACTGGCGGGGCGCAACCAAACTCCAAGAATTAGTGAACGCGAACAGCAACCTTCTGCGCCTGGTTGAGGTGATGGATACCCTCAGGTCGCCTGGCGGTTGTCCGTGGGATGCAGAGCAAACCCATCAATCACTCTTAACATATTTATTGGAAGAGACTTACGAATTTATTGATGCCGTCGAACGAGATGACCGCGACGACATGGTTGAAGAGTTGGGCGATGTCCTGCTTCAGGTTTACTTCCACTCACGAATTGGCCAAGAGCGAAACGAGGGCGCGTTCTCAATCGAAGATGTCGCGGGAGCTATTTGTGACAAATTGATTCGTAGACATCCGCATGTTTTCCAAAGCGCTGAGAATCTGACGTCGGCAGAAGTTGAAGGGAACTGGGAGCGATTGAAAGCAGCTGAGAAATCTCGGAAGTCACCGGTTGACGGTGTTCCGCTTAATCAACCAGCTCTTGCACTGGCATCCAAATTGCTCCATCGCGCCGAACAACATGGTCAGCTTCCTATTTTGGAGGAGCGTTTCACCGAGTTATCAAATATTTCTGAAGAAACGATAGGCGAGCTCTTGCTCTCCGTCGTATCGCTAGCGAATAAACATGGGATAGATCCGGAGTTCGCCTTACGAGCGCACGCACGGAACCTAGCCGCAGAAATCCGGTAACGCCCACTAGTATTCGGGCTACGAAAAGAGGAGAGCGCTCTTATGGCAGTGATCAAGTCAGTGCTTGCGCGGGAGATACTTGATTCCCGAGGTAATCCAACGGTCGAAGTTGAAGTGTTACTCGATAACGGCGTGCGCGGCGTCGCTGCAGTTCCCTCTGGCGCTTCAACAGGCGCGCATGAGGCAGTTGAGCTGCGGGATGGTGGCGCCCGATACGGCGGCAAAGGTGTTCAGAAAGCGATTGCCGGAATCCTTCAGGAGTTAGCGCCAGCAATTATCACTATGGACCCCACTGCACAGCGAGCTCTTGATGAGAAGATGATTGCGCTCGATGGAACGCCCAACAAATCTCGACTTGGCGCAAACGCGCTCCTGGGTATTTCACTTGCCAGTGCAAAAGCTGCTGCACAATCGAATTCGCAACCACTCTTTGCTTTCTTGGGCGGAGAGTCAGCCACGTTGCTTCCCATCCCAATGATGAATATTTTAAATGGTGGAGCTCACGCTGATACGAATGTTGATATTCAAGAATTTATGGTTGCTCCATTTGGTGCAGCAAATTTTGCTGAGTCACTCCGTTGGGGAGCAGAGATTTATCACTCACTCAAGTCGGTGCTGAAGAAGCGTGGCTTGGCGACCAGTATTGGTGATGAGGGTGGTTTCGCTCCTAACTTGAAGAGTAATCGTGAAGCGCTTGATTTAATTCTTGATGCGATCTCAGGTGCTGGATTCACTGCTGGCAAAGATGTTGGATTAGCTCTAGACGTTGCGGCTACTGAATTCCATGAAGGCGGCAAATACACCTTTGAGGGGAAGGCTCTGAGCGCTGAGGAAATGATTTCTTATTATCAAGAGCTCGTCAGCGCCTATCCACTTGTCTCTATTGAGGATCCACTCGATGAGAATGATTGGAGCGGATGGATCTCTATCACCAAACAACTAGGGGATCAGATTCAACTCGTGGGCGATGATCTCTTTGTCACCAATCCAGTGCGGTTAGCCGATGGTATTGCTCAAGGAGCTGCAAATGCGCTCCTAGTTAAAGTCAATCAAATTGGAACTCTCACTGAAACTCTCGATGCCGTCGCGCTCGCGCATAAGTCGGGTTACCGGTCAATGATGAGCCATCGTTCTGGCGAAACAGAAGACACCACAATCGCAGACCTCGCGGTAGCAGCTAACTGCGGCCAAATTAAGACTGGCGCCCCTGCTCGATCGGAACGGGTAGCTAAGTACAATCAATTACTTCGAATCGAAGAAAAACTGGGGAGTCGAGCAACTTTTGCAGGCAAGGGAGCTTTTCCTCGATTCAAAGGATGACGTTAGTTGAAAGGGAGTAAGCACAGGTGGCAGTTAAACGTGGCGTCACTGCTCGCTTCATCGCCATTTCAGTTGTCATTTTCATCATTGCTGTGACTATCGCTCCTCCAGCACAACGGTATTTCACACAGCGAGCACAGATAAATGCTATTGAAGCAGAGATTGATAGTCGCAAATCGCGCCTAACTGAAGCGGAAATTGAATTACAAAAATGGCGAGATCCTAATTATGTGAAATCGCAAGCTCGTGAACGTCTGCATTTCGTACTTCCTGGCGAACGTCAATACATCGTCCTTGGCGTAGAGACCGAAGCCAGCGCAGTCCAGAAAAAGAAGACGCCAGTAGCGACTAAGCAGTTTGGTAGCGCTCCTTGGTACACAAAATTGATTTCGTCGATTCAGCAAGTGGCAGCAGGAACTGGCGCCGTACAAGAATGAGTGGTGCACGTAATTCGCGACTTCCCAATGAGCGCGATTTGAAAATCATCAAGAATCAACTTGGTCGTACCCCGCGCGACGTGCATGCGGTGGCGCACCGATGCCCTTGCGGAGAAGTTGATGTTGTCGAAACCCCACCTCGACTCAGTGATGGGAGCCCTTTCCCAACATTTTTCTACGCGACTTGCCCTCGGTTGACCGGCGCCATTTCGACGTTAGAGAGTTCGGGTTTGATGGCGGAAATGAACGACCGGTTAGCCGCAGACCCGAAGTTGCAAGGTGAGTATTACGCAGCGCATGTCGACTACATGGCTGCCCGCGAGGCGTTAGGGATGGACGTTCCGGAGGTGCACGGAATCTCTGCTGGCGGAATGCCAGAGCGGGTCAAATGTTTACATTCGCTTATTGCCCATTCACTTGCTGCAGGCGAAGGCGTCAATTCACTCGGAGACGAAGCGCTGGCGAAACTCCCAATCTGGTGGAACGAGAATCCGTGTGCTCGGTCAATCACAGATGAGCGTGAGAACCATTAGTAAAGTAGCGGCGATTGATTGTGGAACTAATTCAATCAGGCTGTTGATCTCGCAGGATGGGCGAGAGATTCTGCGCGAAATGGAGATTGTTAAACTTGGTGAAGGCGTCGACAGAACGAAAAATTTCTCACCAGCTGCGGTAGAACGCACATTGAATGCACTTCGCAGATTCAAAGAGTTGATTGATCACCATGAGGTTTTGCGAGTGCGATTTTGTGCAACGAGTGCGACGCGTGATGCCCAGAATCGAGAGGTATTCACTGGTCCAGTAGAGGAAATCCTCGGAATAGCCCCTGAGGTCATCGTTGGGATTGAAGAGGCCCGCCTCTCTTTTTTGGGCGCTACATCAGAACTGCCTGTAACCGATGCACCCTTTCTCGTTGTCGATATTGGTGGTGGTTCCACAGAGTTCGTCATGGGCGAGCGCAGCGTGAGCGCGGCAATTAGCGTGGATATCGGATGTGTGCGGATGACTGAGCGCCACTTTAAGAGCGATCCACCAACAGATGCAGAGATATCTTCAACTAAGCAGGACATCAATCGGGCAATTGATCAAGTTTTGGGTGCGGTGCCAATTAAATCTGCAAAAACGCTCGTTGCTGTTGCAGGAACCGCAACAACTGTGGCTGCCGCTGCGCTCGACTTGCCCGGTTACGATCGAGATGCAATCCATGGTGCACGAATATCAGCCGAACGTACCCTTGAAATCTCAGCTTGGTTATTAACTCTCACCAAGCAGGAGCGCGCAGCCTTGGGGTATATGCATCCGGGAAGAGTGGAAGTCATTGCAGCCGGCGCTCTTGTTCTTGCCGAGATAATGAAACGCACCGGGGCCGAGGAATTTATCGCGAGCGAACGGGACATCCTTGATGGCATCGTTGCAACTCTTAAGTGACGAAATCGCTGGATGCCAAAAATGTCCGCGATTGGTTTCATGGCGTGAAGAAGTCGCACAGATAAAACGTAAGTCCTATCAAGATCAGGAGTACTGGGGTAAGCCTGTCCCAGGATTTGGCCCTAATGATGCAAAAATTGTGATTGTCGGACTTGCACCCGGTGCGCATGGTGCTAATCGAACCGGACGAGTTTTCACTGGAGATTCTTCGGGTGATTGGTTGTACGCAGCTCTCTATAAAAGTGGTCTAGCAAATCAAAGTACTAGCTCAGCTCGCGATGATGGACTTAAATTGAATTCAGTTCGCATTCTCACAGCAGTGCGTTGTGCGCCTCCCGGAAACAAACCAACTATCGAGGAACGAGATAATTGCGCGCCTTGGTTCACTACAGAATTAAAAGCTCTGGAGAATGCAAAAGTCTTCATTGCACTTGGCGCATTTGCTTGGGATTCGCTCTGGCGTGCGCTCCGTGAGATCGGTTTACCTATTCCCTCTCAAAAAGTTCCCTTTACTCATGGTGCGAGCGTGGAATTTGAGGGATATCTCCTCCTTGGTTCGTATCACCCAAGTCAACAGAACACCTTCACCGGCAAACTCAAGCCTGGAGCGATGGAGAAGATCTTCTCCAAAGCAGGTAGATTTACGCTCCGCTAAAGGAGTTAGCGCTACCGCCCCGGTAGCCCAATGGCAGAGGCAGAGGACTTAAAATCCTCCAAGTGTGGGTTCGACCCCCACCCGGGGCACTTTCTTCAGATTCTTCATATTCTTCATATTCTTCATTTTCTTGAGACATTCATGGGGTACTCCCCACGTAATTCGGGGTAGTTTCTATACCTTGTAGTGCAACCACTGAAACAATACCTAGTACGTTCGATCATAAAGTCATAGCGGCTAAGTCAGGGGGGCGAATGAAAAGAAAGCTCTCAACCATGACCGCTCTCATAATTATTTTCTTTGCAGGAATCACAGTGCCAGGACAAGCTGTTGCGGCAGCGCAGCTCGAAACTAAACAATCCATCGATTCCTATTGCGACGCGACTTTATATGCCTGCAACGGGTATCAACCGCTCTCCGATGAGCAATTCTTGCCACCATGGGCGCCAGCATTTAATAATGTGCAAGGTTTTTATCACAACGATCTTGCAGGCTTATATCGCTTTCCCTCGTATGCCGTAGCAATCGATCGGGACAACTCTGGAAATGCAACATCAGTAATTGCTTGCTCAGACATTGCTATGTCTAGTTGTGTGGGAACTGATGTGCACTTTAGATCTGATCTTTCTATGTGCTCTGAACAACTTACAATTGATTGTCTGCGAGATATAGCTATTACTGATGCGAATAATAAGCCTCTAGCTTTTTCAATAATTGGTCAATTTCCGCTCGGTAATCCACAGTACTTTAAAGGTAGTTCAGGCTTGAAAGTTCCTAATGGCGGCGGCCCCACATTAATTCGCATCCCTGATGCAACGCACAATGGGGGAGACACCTATTTAATAAAGGCCCAGATGACTGGTTCCAAATGGCAAGGTAGCCAAACATATGTCATGGATGGTTTTGCCATCTCGATAACCGCTGTGAAAATCATTGACGGAAAGTTCGCATTCGGAGGCGCAAGTACGAATCCAGCGTTGTACGTGAAAGGCTTTTCCAGTATCGGCATTGAGACTGGAACATTTCCTTCGTATTGTGCTATTGCTTCACCAACGCAATGCGCAGTCAAATTCGCGCTACCAGTTGGATTGAATTTTGGTCTCACAGTTGATTTGTCCCGAAAGATTGCCGGCTGGCTTCATGGTCGAATCAAAGCTCCCGAGATAGAGGTTTCGCTCAATAAGATGGGCGGCAGCACAATCAAGGTAAAAGCTGAACCGGTCAAGATTCCTGTCAATGCAGTCTGGGTAAATAATGACACCGCCCCTCAAAGTATCAAAGATTTTTACGTCGGGAAACCTAATTCAGGTTCACCTCTTTTTGGAAATGAGAATAAAAGTAAGCCTTTGAGTGAAATCGCATTGATGCGTGATGGCAACACAGGTCATAACGTCGAAACGCTCAAAGAGTATCTGGCTTGGCTCATGACGCTAGGAGATAAAGCCCAAGCGCTACCAACCGCTTGGTCGATTCAGACCATGAGCAATTATCAGGTTTCAGGAGAACTTCAAGAATGTCTCAATAAAATAGATTCGCTAGCAGGAGTTGTCACCACAAATGCTGCGGAATATCTCGATGGTCCACCATCGTTCGAGAAGAGCACCCGCACCTTGGATTACAAAGTTGCTGCAACGCATTATGAACCAGATGGCAAGACGGTTTTCAAGGGAACGTACGACCTGGTGATGAGTTCTACAGTGGCGCGATGTATTTATGGTTTTACGAATGCCCCTGTAAGTGCAATGGTATCTATAACATCTGAAGATGGTTCAAGTAATGCTGCCACCACGGTGGTCAAAGAATCGGCAGGTTGGCTATCACTTAGCGCTTATAACTTCACTTACTCATCGCCAGTGATTCGAATCAAATTATCAGGGACAGCAATAACGCCGAAGCTAATCCCGACAAAAACAAATACTAAGAAGATCACATGCGTCAAGGGCAAGATTGTTAAATCAGTTACATCCGCGAAATGTCCTACGGGATATTCAAAGCGGAAGTAACTACTTCTTTTTCCAACCAGTTGGGCAATTTGGCTTGGGCGCAATTATTTTCTTTACTAGTTTTCCTTTGATGCACGTCACGGTGTAACTCTTTTTATTAGTTGACATTGGTGACCGCTTTTTGGAGTCATCTGGGCTTGAGTCAATTTGCGGTGTATTTGTTTTTGGCAGAGCTTTTGGAACGCCGCTTAATTTCACTCTGAGCACCGGACTTGAGAAAGTAAATCCATATGCTCCTAGGTGCAGCCAGCCATCTTTCTCACTCAACGCAGTTGTTGCAATCTTCTGTTCGCCACCATCTGCGTATGAGATGGATACTGATGCAGAGAGCGGCGCATTTGTGAAGTTGTATAAACACCTAGCGGTTTCTGAACGCATTAATAAGTCGTAGGTGCCGAGATTGGGCGTTTTCCCATCCGATTGGAAATGTAGTCCTCCCACTTGGTAATTCAATTGCGTTCCATCGAATGCTGGTGCATTTGGGGAATAGACAAGTGAATTCGTCATCACCACACCGAAGAGCTGTGTTGTATCTGCAAAACAGCGATCTCTCTCGCGGCTGGAAGGAATCGTTGAGAACGACCAGGTTGTGTGCTCGCCAGTGGCTGTATCTTTCAACGGTTTGGCGAGATTCTTAATCCAATCGAGCGAAGCTGGATTTCCAGCGTTCACGCTATTCCATTGCCGCCCATTCGGTCGGAAGAAAGAGGGATCTGGAAGTGCATCCATTTGAGCAGTAGTTAGAACGGTATTCAACTCAGGAACTTTCACATTTTCTGCTATCACGGTCAACTTGTTTTGGCTTTCATCAAATTTCTCGATTGAGACTGCAGCTCCTTTAAGACGACCATGTAGCCATCCTGTGATGGTATTTGGCAATCTAACGCTCAACTTCGCTTTTTGACCATCATTGAAATCTTTACGAACACCACAAGAAGTACCTGATTGCCACGAAGTACACGCGGCTGAAGTATTTGCACCAGATGTGGTTTCTGAATATGGCTCAATAAGAGCGCTTACTTGAAATACAAACAATTTATTGGACGTAGCAGACAGGAAGCCATCGAGTAAGAGTTTTACGGCGTAGGTATCCGTTCCTGCCTTATTGAGTACATTTGGAATTTTCCAGCGAGAAGCGGTTGCAGATTCCGGAACGCCGCGCGCAGAGTCAGCAGGATAAGTTCTCGAATTGGTGTATCCGATGAGTTCGCCATTCTGAAGAGGGCTATCTTGAGATGCGGAGATTGCAAGAGAATCAATACAGAAATTCACTATTGAAGAAGTGCAAACGGGAAGAAATATACGTAGTCCTAATCCAGTGGGCTGCTTACATGCTTCGGCGTTGAGCGTGTCACAGAATTTGCGAAGTGATTGATAATTACTCGGCTCATTTTTGAGAATCTTCTGAACTTGATCCTCGGGTATTGCATATATTTCCGAACCACTGCTGACGCCCTCGGAGAAGGCATCTACAATCATTAGTCGATGGCCCTCGTCTGCCTTAGTGACTGAGCTACCAGCCACGACAGCTGCAAGGGCGAGAAAAATTGCCAAGAGGTTTCGGCGCCGCGGTTGGGTGAGCACCCACCTATTTTGCGCCAAACCCGACCAATCGGGTAGCTATCGGCGCGGGCAGGCGCCAGGAGTCGTCGTGGACCGCCCGTCCGGCGGTCAAGCGGGAACTTGTCCGCCATCTACCGCTCTTCTCAGGAATATTTAATCTCCATTCTCTACTATCTCTTATGTGCGTGGATCTTCCATCGCACAGGTAAGGCATATAAGGAGAGTACAAACGATGCGTAGTTCTAACCCTGTTCTTGGTCGCGCTTTTGGTAACAAACGTGGCTATGCAGCTTTTGAACCACGTTCCACAGATGCGTTGGAAGAGATGTATTCATCTCCAAGCGCGTCACCCCTACAAACTGGTCGAATGACGATGGATGATGTCGTTGCTAGAACTGGTTTTCTTTTCACGATTCTCGTTGCTGTAGGCGCAGCTGCTTGGTTCTTCGATGTTGGATTCGGCGTTGCGATGATCGCACTGCTTGCCGCCCTCGGATTGTCACTTGTGATCTCTTTCTCAAAGACAGTACGCCCAGCTCTGGTTGTTACATATGCAGGCCTAGAAGGTTTGGCAATTGGCGCAATTAGCAACTTCTATAACGATGCATATCCAGGCATCGTCAGCCAGGCGGTTATTGGCACACTTGCTGCCTTCGTCGGAGTACTTGCGCTTTATCGAAGCGGAAAGCTTCGTGCCACCCCGCAATTCACTCGAATTCTGATGGGTGCGCTCATTGGTTACTTAGTACTTGGAATCGCAAGCCTCATCGCATCATTCGCTGGTGTAGGTGGCGGCTTTGGTTTCTATGGCGTTAGTGGAATCGGATTGCTCCTCGCAGCTGGCGGAGTTGTTCTGGCTTCACTATTTCTCGTACTCGATTTCAATCAAATCGAAGAGGGAATACGTCAAGGCGTAGGCGAACAAGAATCTTGGCGAGCGGCGTTTGGCCTCATGGTCACAATCGTCTGGCTCTACCTTGAGATCTTGCGTTTACTCGCAATTCTCCGTCGCGACTAATTACGACGTAGATTCGCAATAAGGGCTGCACAGCGATGTGCAGCCCTTATTTTTTTTAGATGCTTTACGGTTCGTAAGGTGGTGGCAGATGCGACTTACGGGTTTCAGGAAGCTTAATCGCACGTAAGAGGATCGGAATTATCAGGAGAATTCCAACGAGAAACGCGGCCTGGAAACTCTTTTGGTCAGCAACAAATCCCATCGCTATCGGGCCGATCATAAAGCCCAAATCACTGCTCATCTGCCACACCGCAACCACTCGTCCGCTCTTCCCGGTCATCACATCACCCACGAGCGCCGCGGGAGCGCTACTCAGGAACGATGCCCCGAGTCCCGCAAATGCCATAGCCAGAATAAAGCCGGCATAATTCTCAACGTAAGCAAAAATCAGTAACGCAAGCACAGAAATGAAAGATCCAATAAGCAGGCCTTCTTTCCGTCCTCGAGTATCGACGAACTTTCCTGCAGGTATCAGCGTGAGCCCTTGGCAGATTGTTGCCGCAGCTAATCCAGCGCCAAGCGCTACTGGACGCAATCCCAAACCTTCAGTGACATAGAGTGGAATCAGTGAGATACGCACGCCAGTTACAGCCCATGCCAATCCGAAAGCTGCAAGAAGAGCGGCTTGATATCCAGGAATTCTGAGCGCACTTCTTATCAGCATCGTGACATCTTCATCTGCACGAGTTTGTTTTTTGGCGCTATCGGATTTTGCGAGAAATATGAGCGCAACTAACCCTGCGGAGGCCACCGTAAAGGAATAAACAAAAAATGGTGCGCGCAACGAGAATTCAATCATCGCGCCACCGAATAGAGGGCCACTGATAGAACCAAAAAGATAGCCAGATTGAAAAGTTGATTGCGCTTGTCCACGTTGATCATCGGACACCACTCTTAGCAAAACCGTGGTCGCTGAAATAGTCCAGACTGCGGAGCCAAAGCCGCCCGCTCCCCGAAAGAAGAGTAATTGGAAGTAATTTTGCGAGAAGGCTGCAAGTAACGCAGAGAACGATACGATGAAAAGACCTATGGCCATCATTTTTTGGGCGCCGAAGCGATCTACTAAACGACCTCCTGCGAGTGCAGTACTAAATCGTGCGAAAGCAAAGAGGCTAACGACTGCTCCAGCCGCAGCTTGCGATACGCCAAATGATCGAGCAAAAATCGGCGTAGCGGGTGCGATAAAGCCAAAGCCGGCTGCGACAAGAAATGCTGCAGCCGCAAGAATCGGGACTTCTCGGGGCATGTCGCGAAATGGCGTTTTCATCGGCTTTGAGGCTATCGTAGGGACGAATGATAATCCTAGGAGTTTGATGAGCGCGTCTATCATTGCGGAAAATTTGGTGAAAACCTACGGCGGAGATAAAGGCGAGAACGCAGTACGTGCGCTCGATGGTTTATCTCTCACCGTTGAAGAGGGGACTGTTCTCTCGCTACTTGGGCCTAATGGCTCTGGAAAGACCACTACTGTTCGCGTGCTATCGACGCTGCTTCGTCCTGACTCTGGTCGTGCCAGCGTGGCCGGCATCGATGTACTTGCCCATCCTCAACAAGTTCGAGAAATCATTGGTCTTTCTGGGCAATACGCAGCGGTCGATGAGACGTTAACGGGCTGGGACAACTTGATTATGTTCGGCCGCCTCTATCACCTTTCCAGTCGCGGAGCGAAAACTCGTGCCGATGAATTATTGGAGAAGTTTTCACTTACCGATGCAGCTAAACGTCCGATTAAAACGTACTCCGGTGGTATGCGCAGACGCCTAGATCTCGCTGCATCATTGATTGTCAAGCCAAAAGTGCTCTTCTTGGATGAGCCAACTACTGGACTAGATCCGCGTGGTCGACAAGAGATGTGGGAAGTGATTAATGAGTTAGTGAAAGGCGGAGTAACGCTTTTACTAACAACGCAGTATCTTGAAGAAGCAGATCAACTAGCAGATGAGATTGTGGTCATCGATCACGGACATGTCATTGCCAAGGGAACCGCAGATTCTTTAAAGAAAGATGTTGGGGGAGAGCGCTTAGAGATCTCTGTTGCTGCCGAACAGCGAAGTGAAGTCCGACGTATCGTCGAACGTATAACGCAATCCGCTGCGACGGAAGACGCTGGCGTACATAAGGTTTCAGTTGCTGCTCCAGGCGGCACATCGACCTTAATCGAAACCCTTCGCGAACTGGATACCGCGGGCATCCATCCTCTAGATATCGCTCTGAAGCGACCTTCACTCGATGACGTTTTTCTTGCGCTCACCGGACATATTGCTGAAGAGAATAATGAGATTACAGCGAACGGTAAGCCAAAGCGAGGTAAGCGATGAAAGATGCGCTAATAATTACGAAGCGACAACTACTTCAACTTTTTCGAGTACCTGAAGTCCTGATCTTCTCCACGATTCAACCTGTTATGTTTGTGCTGCTCTTTAGATATGTCTTCGGCGGTGCGATCAATACTCCGGGAGTCGATTACGTGCAGCTGCTGATGCCAGGAATTTTCGTGCAGACCGTTGCATTCACTGTTGCAGGAACAGCATTGGGGCTCGCTGAAGATATGCAAAAAGGGCTGATAGATAGATTCCGTTCGTTACCTATCGCCAGATCGGCAGTGGTAGTTGGCCGCACGCTGGGGGATGCCACACTTAATGTGGTCGTTCTTGTTGTTATGGCAATCACTGGCTTGTTAGTTGGGTGGCGACCCAGTTCAAGCATTTTTGAGATTCTCGCTGGCTTCCTTTTCCTTTTAATATTCGGATATGCGATGTCCTGGATGGGCGTTCTTGTCGGTCTATCGGTGCGTGATAGTCGTGTCGCAAACAGCGTCGTCTTTCTTTTTGTATTTCCGATGACCTTCCTTAGCAATGCCTTTGCGCCGACTACTGGAATGCCGCGTCCTTTGCAATATGTTGCCGAATGGAATCCAGTATCAACTATGGTCGCGGGTGTTCGAGATCTTTTTGGATTAGAACCGATGTTTGGTGCGACGGCGAATTCTTTCCCATCGCAGAATCCTTTGGTGATGTCACTGGTCTATATCGCACTTCTTATGGTCATCTTCATCCCATTAAGTGTGCGTAAGTATAAGAATGTCTCACCAAAGTAGTTTGAAAGTTATTAACCCAAGTATGGGTTGACTGCAATAATCTTCACCGAGTTACTTTTGCCATTGGGAAGCAGATACTCTGTATCCTGACCGACTTTTTTGCCTAGCACTGCAGCGCCGAGTGGGGATTTCTCGCTGAAGACTTTTACATTCTCGGCGGCAATCTCGCGCGAACCAAGAAGAAATTCGATCTTATCGCCGCCCATTTCTACCGTGACCATCGAGCCAAGTGTGACTTCTTCCGACGCTCCTTGGGGTGCGCCACCTACTTCGGCATTTTCTAGCATCGCTGTGAGTTGGCGAATGCGCGCTTCTAGTTTCCCTTGTTCTTCCCTGGCAGCGTGGTAGCCGCCATTCTCTTTCAAGTCGCCCTCTTCACGAGCTGCTGCGATGCGCGCAACAATCTCTTCACGTCCTTTAGTCGAGATGCGCGCGAGCTCATCCTTTAGGCGATCGTATGCCTCTTGGGTAAGCCATGTTTTAGAGGTACTCATAGCAGGGAAGTTTACCTATCTTTAGGTAGGCAGCGGACGAGCCCTGCATTCACCGCCTTTGAACGCGTGGGAATGCGCTCTGTGACCTCCAAAGATTTCCGATCTGATGCTCCAACGTCAACGTATCGGTCGCCCACGATGGCGGTGCTGAAATCTCGAGCGATGATTCGGCAGGTCAATTCAACTGTGGGATCCTTGCGCACCACGAGGAAGCGAATTGAGGTTTGGTTCTCAGAATCTATAGTGAACGCGACTAAATCGGTTCGCAGTTCCGGATTTGCAAAACGCACGCCCGCTACCGAAACAATGGCAGTGAAGGCAAGAAATACAATCGTAAGAACGATAGTTTTGATTCGACCTCTAGCCTCACCCATGGGTAGATTATTGCCTATGACAGAGATTCCCGATCCCTCAATCGTTAACCCAGGTACGGTAGGTGCGGTGGTAGTGCTCTGCCTTTTTATAGCAGTGGCGCTTGTCATCCGAAGCGGATACAAACGTTTGCAAAACCTCGACCGTAACCGCCCTGACGACAAATAAAGCTAGTTGTGTTCAATCGGCAAAAAATCGGCCTGGCGCTCCTGGCGCTATTTCTCGCTGCAATCTTTTTCAGGCTTGGCGTTTGGCAACTCGATCGTGCGCAACTTCTACAAGAGTTAGCAAAACCCCAACAGGAGAAGGCTGTAGTCGAATTACTTTCAATCGCAAAGCCCAACGAAGCACTCTCTACTGATGCGCTCAGTCGTATCGTAAAGTTCCGCGGCTCATTCATAGCGGATCTGCAAGCGCCCAACCAAGAAGATGTAAATGGAGAGAAATCAACGTGGAGCGTTGGCGTCTTCCAAATTTCTGGCTCAGGGAAAATTGCTGTGGTCCGTGGCCTTCAGGGAAACGTGAAATTGAACGAAACGAAAGAGAAAGAGATTGAGATTGTTGGTCGTCTGATGCCTAGTCAGATCAATAATAAATTTGGCGAAGTGAAAAGTGGCGTGTTGCCGCGAATTGATTCAGCCTTGCTGCTCTCTGATTTTGGTTCCGACTTCTTCGATGGATATGTCATTGCTCGCTCGGAGATTCCTGAGAGTGGTTTGGTTAAAGTGCCGTCACCACAGCCAGTGCTAAAGGTGGCCGGCTTCTATTGGCAGCATATTTCTTATGTAATCGTATGGTGGCTAATGGGATTACTGACCTTAGCTCTGCCATTTTTGCGCTCGAGGAGCGCGGAGAAGTAATCGCCCACAGATAGGCCCACAGATAGGCCCACAGATAGGCCCATAGATAGGCCGAGGATAGGATTGCCACATGCCAGGAGTTCTCAAGCGCTATCGAGT
>CAZLOJ010000018.1:22412-23796 GCA_964561165.1 uncultured Bifidobacterium sp.
AGATAGGCCGAGGATAGGATTGCCACATGCCAGGAGTTCTCAAGCGCTATCGAGTGATGTGTTTTGCAGCGGGAGTTATGTCGCTGCTGCTCTGGTTTGTCGAATTGCCTGTCAAATACCTGCTTGATCTCCCCGAATTCGAGGCAAAGGTGTTGTGGATCCCAATCGTCCATGGATACGTTTATGCGCTCTACGTCTTGGCAACCGTTCACCTTGCAGTCAAAGCGCGCTGGCAAACAAAGCGAATAATAGCCTTTGTCTTGGCCGGAACGTTGCCGATAGCCTCTTTCATCACTGAACGTCGAGCCCAGAATCTCGTCAAGAATCTGTAATCTCATATGAGATTGGTAAAGCTTCTTCTCAAAAGCATTTTATATCCTTTGTATGAAGCGCGTCTTTTTCGAAAGCTTGATCTCAACGCGACACCTGAGCATGTTGGGGTGATACTCGATGGCAATAGGCGATGGGCAAAGGCCAATCTCGCTTCATCAAAGAGTGGCCACAGTGCGGGTGCGCGAAAGATAATTGATTTTCTCTCTTGGTGTGAAGAAACTAATGTAAAAGTAGTGACGCTATGGATGCTGTCCACGGAAAATCTCACACGGGAAAGCGCTGAACTGCAACCGCTCCTAGAAATTATTGCAGAAGCTGTCGATACGCTCTCTAGATTTGGTCGATGGAAATTGCACGTAGTCGGTGCAACTGAACTTTTACCTGAGTGGCTCACTGCGCGTTTGAATGAAGCGGTTGCTAAAAGTCCAGCGCGCGAGGAATTGATTGTTAATTTAGCGATTGGGTATGGCGGTCGACATGAAATCACAGATGCGGTACGACAATTACTCAAAGAGAATCTTGCAAAAGGTGCGAATTTAGAAGCT
This sequence comes from uncultured Bifidobacterium sp., assembly GCA_964561165.1. Classification (GTDB taxonomy): domain Bacteria; phylum Actinomycetota; class Actinomycetes; order Nanopelagicales; family Nanopelagicaceae; genus IMCC26077. The sequence continues at coordinate 23,291 of CAZLOJ010000018.1, forward strand.
GCAATCGACAAGATGTCGATGGATGAGATTTCCCGCCATCTTTACACAGCGGGTCAGCCAGACCCAGATTTGGTGATTCGAACATCGGGGGAGCAACGCCTATCGGGATTTCTACTCTGGCAGAGCGCACACTCCGAGTTCTATTTCTGCGAGGCCTTTTGGCCAGATTTCCGGCGCTTGGATTTCCTCCGTGCGCTACGCGATTATTCCCAACGAAATCGACGGTTCGGCAAGTAAATCCGCGTAGCGTGTCGCGGCTCTTTGCCCTCGCGTCGGTTCTAGATTACGGGTGACGACATGATTGGAGCTTCGGTGCCGGTCGACGAGGGAGCAACTCGCAAGACCAATGTGACGTATGTATTAGATACCAGCGTATTGCTGGCAGATCCGACAGCGCTACATCGCTTCGAAGAACATGAAGTAATCCTGCCAATTGTTGTGATTTCTGAATTAGAGAGTAAGCGAGATCATCCAGAGCTTGGATATTTCGCCCGCACCGCGCTACG
>CAZLOJ010000019.1:0-17918 GCA_964561165.1 uncultured Bifidobacterium sp.
ATGTGAATGGCGTTGATAAGGGAATTTCTGGCGATATTGGTCAGGTAGTGCGCTTCGAGTTCACGCCAGATGCCGAGAATTCAGAGGGTTAGTAGTACTTTTATCGTATGAGGAAAGTTGCGCTGGTCACTTTAGGGTGCGCGCGCAACGAAGTTGACTCAGAAGAAGTGGCAGGTCGACTCGCTGCTGATGGCTGGGAGTTAGTTGCCGATTCTGCAGATGCCGATATCGCGGTAATCAACACATGCACCTTCGTCGAGAGCGCTAAAAAGGACTCGATAGATGCCCTCTTAGAGGCTGATGCCTTGCGTGGCTCTGGCACCAAAGTCCAGAAAGTTGTGGCGATTGGCTGTATGGCTGAGCGCTATGGGAAAGAGCTTGCCCAATCACTTCCGGAAGCCGATGCAATTCTTGGTTTTGATGAGTACGACAATATCTCGGCACGATTACAAACAATCCTCGCCGGCGGGAGCGTCGAAGCGCACCATCCAAAGGATCGTCGTACGTTACTTCCGATTGCGCCTGCACAGCGCCAGGAGATACGAAATAAATCTGGAGTAGGAGAGCGCACGCTTCGAAAGCGTTTGGATTCTGCACCTGTTGCGCCCTTGAAAATTGCATCGGGTTGCGATCGTCGATGTTCGTTCTGTGCGATTCCTTATTTTAGAGGAGCGTTCGTTTCGCGGCCTGCAGATGAAATTCTTGGCGAAGCGCTCTGGCTTGCGAACGCGGGAGTCTCCGAACTATTTTTGGTCAGCGAGAACACCACCTCTTATGGAAAAGATCTTGGCGACCTGCAAGCGCTCGAGAAGTTACTCCCCGAATTAGCAGCGATTCCAGGTGTCGAACGTGTGCGCGTCTCTTATTTACAGCCAGCCGAGATGCGCCCCACATTGATTGATGCGATCACCAGTATCGATAAAGTGGCCCCATACTTTGACCTATCGTTCCAACATGCAAGCGCAGATACGCTCCGGCGCATGCGCCGGTTTGGTGATAAGGATAAGTTCCTTGAATTGATTGATTCCATCCGGAGTAAAGCTCCAGCCGCAGGCATTCGCTCCAATTTCATCGTAGGTTTTCCTGGAGAGAGTGAGGCAGATTTTCAAACGCTTCTAGATTTCCTTGCCCATGCTCGTCTCGATGCGATTGGAATCTTTGGATATAGCGATGAGGATGGAACCGAAGCGCAGAACTTGGATGGTCAGTTAAGCGAACGTGAAGTGAAAGAGCGAGTAGAGAGTGCTGCAGCGCTTGTCGACCAGGTGTTGGTGGAGCGGGCGGCAGAGCGCGCGGGCGAGGAGATTCTCGTACTGATTGAAGAGAGTAGTGAAGGCGAGGGTCGTGCTGCTCACCAAGGGCCTGAAGTTGATGGCACGACGCGATTTGAGGGCGCAGACCGAGCACCTGAAAATTATCCAGTGGGAGCATATATTCGTGGCCGAGTCATTGGTTCTGAAGGCGCCGATTTAATCGCCCAGCCCATTGCAAGCGCATCCGAAAGGAGTTAACCGTGGTGGACATGCTTAATCTCCCCAATGCGCTCACCATGATTCGTATCATCTTAATTCCCTTTTGTTTTGCAGCCCTCATGCACGATGGAGGAGATGATGTGCAGTGGCGCATCATCGCGTGGTGGGGATTTTTCATCGTTGGCATGACCGACATTCTCGATGGACGACTTGCGCGAGCACGAAAGCAAATCACTGAGCTTGGAAAGTTCCTCGATCCGGTGGCCGATAAGTTATTAATAGGCTCGGCGTTGATAGGTCTCTCATTGCTCGATGAACTTCCATGGTGGATTACCCTGGTGATCCTTGGTCGTGAATTAGCAGTAACGCTCTTGCGACTTTTCGTAGTGCGCCTTGGTGGGCGAATCATTCCTGCGAGCCGCGGAGGGAAGTTAAAGACGTTCACTCAGGGATTTGCAACTGGCTTTTACGTTCTGCCGTTACTTCCAGAGCTCCACACCGCGCGCGATATCTTTATGTACGTGGCAATCGCCATCACGTTGTTCACGGGCGCGGAATACTTCATCAAAGCGCTCGCAGCGCCTAAAGTCTCCGCGGAGGTCGCTACGCGATGAGCGCGATGCCATTCGATCAAGCCGGCGAAATTCTCTCCACTTTGCGCAGCGCCAATCAAACATTGGCAACGGCCGAATCCATCACCGGCGGACTCTTAAGTGGCGCGCTCACTGATGTACCGGGTTCCTCGGATGTATTTCTCGGCGGAGTCATCGCCTACAGCCCTGCAATCAAGAGCACACTCCTTGGCGTGGATGGTGCGCTGATCAGAGCACATGGCGTTGTGAGTAAAGAGGTCTCGCTGGCGATGGCGGTGGGTGCATGTAGCAGGCTGGGAAGTGATTGGGCGATCGCAACGACCGGCGTAGCTGGCCCTGGCGAGAGCGATGGGGTTGCTGCGGGCACTGTCTGGATTGCAATCGTCGGGCAGAGCGGGGGGCGAATTACCGAATTTACCGAGCGGCTATCGCTAGCCGGGAATCGCCAAGAGGTTCGCGTGAGCACGATTGCCCGCGCATTTGATGCCTTTACCCGTATCCTTAGAGGGTGAAGCCGTTGAAGAATGAACAGAGCCTCGGTGAGGGGCTATTGCGCAGCCATATCGGCGCCACTCTTCGTCGCGTTCGCGTTGCACGTGGTCAAACGCTACGACAGCTCTCCCGCGAGGCATCGGTATCTCTCGGATATTTAAGTGAGATTGAACGCGGACAAAAAGAGGCTTCTTCGGAATTGTTAGCAGCTATTTGCGCCGCGCTTGCGCTTCCAATCTCTCAACTTCTCGTTGAGGTTTCCCGTTCTCTGCAGGTACAGCGCTCGAGCGCTATCTCTCGCCCAAGCCTTGCCATCGTTGCTCTCGACAACACGAGCGCGCCAGAAACGGTCAATATCGAGGACGCAGCCTAAAACCCTCAATACTGAGCACGTGCACAGTAGTAGCAATAAAACTCGGACTGCCCTCATTGATGGCGCTCGCACCCTACTTTCTGAAGTAGGCGTTCGCGAGGCAAATATGATCACGATTGCCGATCGTTCTCGCGTTGCACGTGCGACTTTGTATAACCACTTTCGCGATAAAGAAGAGATAGTGCATGCACTTGTGGATTCGGAAATCGCGCGCATGAGTGAGTTAGCAAAGAGCGCTTCACATCGGACAGAGGCCCTTTATCTCTTATCACGAGATATCTTTGAGAATGGTGCGCTCCGTAAAGTTGCTGAATTAGAACCGCATTTAATTGCGCGCATGGTCACCATCTCTGAGAGTGAGAAATGGAGCCAAGTTCGAAGCACGCTCCAATCAGTTCTCTACTGTTCGCGCGAAAGTGGCGAATTGGTCTTGCGTTGGCTGCTCTCACAATTTTTCTCACCGATTCCTGAAGGCGCTCGCCGCGCTGCAGTAGAGAAGATTGAATCAAGCCTCTCCTTATGAACTCCTTCGGGAAATTTCTGGTGATTCCCGCGTTGATGCTGACGGCGGCGACATCAGTATCGCCAGCGCAGGCCCAGGAGTCGGAGCGCGTCATATTCGCGACGCGAAATATCTATCTTGGCGCTGATGTTGGGATTGCGATGGAGAAGTTACCGAACTTTCCTGCAGCTGCGCAGTTCATGTGGGATCAAGTTAGTGCAACGGATTTCTCGCAGCGCGCTCCGCTACTTGCGCAAGAGTTGATATCAACAGACGCCGCTGTCATAGGAATCCAAGAGGCGACCACCTGGCGCTGTCGCGCTGGTTTTTTCTCGGATGAAATTGTCGTGCACGACTTTCTAGCAGAATTATTAGCAGCGCTGGAGAAAAAGGGCGCGAAATTTTCCGTAGCAAGGTTTGCGAATCGGAGCGCGATAAACCCAGGCTTTGAGATTTCTCCAATTCCACACCTGACGCTGGTTCGCGATAAAAAGCTCTTCCCGCCGCTCTTTGGGAAGGAGCGAGTAGCGTGCGGTTTCACCATTAGTGATGCGCTCCTTGTTCGCGATGACGTGGAGGTACTTGATGCGGGTACCTCTGAATACTCGGCAACATATTCGATAATTCCCACGCTTATGACAATTTACCGCGGATATGCCTGGGCAGATCTTCGCATTGGTGCAAGTACGTTTCGCGCAATCACTACACATTTAGAGTCGCTCTGGGATTCCAATGTCATTCCAAATGCCGCTGCGCAAGCAGATGAACTCATTGCTGATCTTACGAAGGCGCAAATGCCAGTAGTTGTGCTGGGCGATTTCAATAGCGATCCACGTGATCCCAGATCATCAGATGAGCCCACCGTAAATCCCGGCGCGCAACCATCAGCAAGTAAGACATGTGCAGCGCAAGTAACGAATCCCACAGCAACAAGCGCGATCGATACATGTAGCGCCTATTGGAAATTCATTCGCGCTGGTTTTGCTGAGCTATCACCAGATGCGCTGGATCCAAAGAATTTTTCATGGGGAGCTGATGCACTTCTTGCAGGGCCTGCGGTTAATCGCGCACAGCCCAGTCTTGCTATGGGAGGCAATGGAATCTTCACTGATCGGTTGGATTACATCTTTATTAAGAATGGCAAGAGCGCCTTCAATGGTGCAATTGTTGGTAATCAATGGCCTGAAGGATTGGGTACGTGGCGCTGCTCCACTGCCGAGCAAGTGGCGCTGACCGATAGTGGAGTCCGTGCGCTCGCGAATACAGGAGCCAGCAGGGGGAGTAGTTCGCGAACATTTTCCGGTGAAGGGCGTTGCCTGCCCTCGGATCATGCAGGAATTGCAGGCGCTGCAGATCTGCCGGTGTGGCAGGTGCGCGATGCTCGGTTACCCGAGCGGGCGCGCTCGCCGTTGACTTTCTGGCGGGTGGCAGGAGCGCTCGCGCTAGTTGGAGCAGCCGGAGCAGCCGGATTTATCCGGTGGCGCCGAGTTCGGCGAGTTCGGCGTGTCGGGGGGAGTTAAGTAGCGTTCGAACATCTGTTCGGATACCCTTTGGGTGTCAGTGGCTCGCCGTACCGTCGGGGCTAGAGACAGAAGAAGAAGCTACCGGGATGCCGGAGGATACGAGAGGCGGGCAAGAAATGGCACGAGAGGCACGAGAAGGAAAAGAGAGCGCTACCGAGAAGGCAGGCGACTCCAAGGCGAAGGTCGAGAAGGCGAAGGCGCTTGAAACTGCGCTCGCTCAGATTGAACGTCAATATGGCAAAGGCTCCGTCATGCGAATGGGAGAGCGTCGCGCGGAGATCACTGAAGTTATTCCCACCGGATCGATTGCCCTTGATCTCGCGCTTGGAATTGGTGGATTGCCTCGCGGTCGCGTCGTAGAGATTTATGGTCCAGAGTCGAGCGGTAAGACGACAGTTGCGCTCCACGCGATTGCTAATGTGCAACGCGCTGGTGGCATCGCAGCATTTATCGATGCAGAGCACGCCCTTGATCCTGAGTATGCAAAGAAGCTTGGCGTTGATATCGATGCGCTTCTTGTTTCACAACCAGATACCGGTGAGCAAGCACTTGAGATTATGGATATGTTGATTCGCTCTGGCGCAATCGACATCGTTGTCATCGACTCGGTCGCAGCGCTCGTGCCACGCGCAGAAATCGAAGGCGAGATGGGCGATTCACATGTAGGTCTCCAAGCGCGCCTCATGTCGCAAGCGCTCCGCAAGATCACTGGTGCGCTCCATAGCTCTAACACCACTGCAATCTTTATCAACCAGCTTCGGGAAAAGATCGGTGTCTTCTTCGGTTCGCCGGAGACCACCACAGGTGGAAAGGCGCTTAAGTTTTATGCATCCATTCGTCTCGATGTCCGTCGCATTGAGACGTTAAAGGATGGCCAAGAGGCGGTCGGAAACCGTACTCGCGTGAAGGTTGTCAAGAACAAGATGGCTCCTCCCTTCAAGCAAGCAGAGTTCGACATCATTTATGGCGTGGGTATCTCGCGCGAAGGTTCGCTCATTGATCTTGGCGTTGAAGCAGGGATCGTAAAGAAGAGCGGCGCGTGGATCACTTACGAAGGTGATCAACTTGGGCAGGGTAAAGAGAATGCCCGTGCCTTCCTCCGCGACAATCCAGATCTCGCTGATGAGATCGAGAAGAAGATTCGTAGCCAATACTCCATTGGTCAGATCGATCCTGCCTTAGCAGCAGCGGTCGAAGAGGCAGTTTCAAGCGCCGACATCGACTTCTAACGATGGATTACGAGCCCGACCCTTACTCGGTCGCGACGAGGATTGCAGTTGATGCGCTCTCCCGTCGCGCCCGAAGTAGGGGCGAGCTTGCCCAGCTTCTCCAGAAGAAAGGTGTGCCTGTCGAGATAATTGATCGGTTACTCGATCGCCTGGTAGCACAGAAATTAATCGATGATCGCGTCTTTGCGCAGGAGTGGTCGCAGCTTCGCCATCGGAGCAAGGGATTATCGAGAAGAGTCCTTGCCCAGGAACTTCGACATAAAGTGATCGCTCCAGAGGTAATCGAAGATGCGTTATCTCATATCACGCATGACGATGAGGTCATTGCGGCACGGAACCTTGTTGCAAAGAAATTACGTAGCCTCTCGCGCTTTGATGTCGAGGTAAAGCGACGTCGCGTGCACGCCCTTCTTGCGCGAAAGGGATATTCCTCTCGGGTGATTAGCCAAGCGCTCCGGGAAGAGTTCGCTATCTCTTCTTAAATCCTGCAGGACATTTAGGCGCGCTACCGGTTACCTTTTTTGTTATTTTTCCTTTGACACAGGTAATTGAGACTCTCGCGGTCGCGGCTTTGCTCGGAGCAGCGCTTTGGGTTGAGGTGGCGTTACTACTTGATGAGCTACTTGATGTGCTTGATGAGGATGCGCTCTGATTGAGTTTGATCTTCAACGTCGGGGATGAGAAGGTGAAGTTTTTCGCCTCGAGGTAGACCCAATCTCCTGCGCTCTTTAATTCAACCGTTGAAACGTTCTCTTTGCCATCGCTCGAAGTAATTGAGATAGAGGCAGAGGATGGCAATTTCTCCATTCCGTAGAGACATTTGATTTGCGACGACGCTATCGATAATCCATACGTTCCACTATTGACCTTTTCGCTCTTCCCATCGACGTAGGGGCCGTAATGTGGTGCAGCAACTTTGTAATCAAGGGTGCCGCTCTCTTTGTTATACACCGGAGCTGTGGCTGCATAAGCGCTCGCATTTGTCGCTACCACGCCGACCACGCCGCGGCTAGGGCAGCGTCGCTCTTCAGGATTACTTACCAGCGCATTGCTTACTGTCCACGTTTGATTAATGGCGAATGCATAATCCCCAATATATGGAGCCCAGACGTTGTATGCATCGAGTGCGCCATCGCGCCCCGGATCTTCAACCATCATTCCGCCTTTGCCTGAGAAAATTTGTTCGTAAGGACGTCCAGATTGATCGGAAGGGAATTTGAGTGCAGGAATCTCAGATCGCTTCAACCATTTGCCAGCAAAGATGTTCTCAGAGGCGCCCGCTTCAATGGTGATGCGATCGAAAGCGCCATTAATGGGATTGGATGTGACTACAGGAGCGTTCAAGCGCCCGTTTAACCAACCGGTGATGTTCCGTGGAATTTGCAGCACTACTTTAAATCGCGCATCTGCTGGAAAAGCACGACGATGCAAACAGACTCCGGTGTCATTTGCCAAGCAACCGCTTTCGCCATTTTCGGGCATCACCTCAACGGCACCACTTGTCGGACTTTTCTGAGTTTTGATTCCTGGTTGTTTTATCAGCGAAGAAGTTTCGCGGAATACAGGCGTAAGTTCAAAGAAGAATTGGATCAGTTCCGGCGCTCCCCACGAACTACCAGCCGGGCGCGCGGTAGAGATAACAACGCCACCGGCGAGGTAATCATTCTCAGCGCCACCGCCATCACCTTCAATTCGCCATAACCAACTCGCTAAGCCTGGCGCGAATCCAGCTCCCGATGAGTTAATTGTTCCAGCGAACTCTTTCTGATCTTTAGGAAATTTTTGAATTGGTTTTGCGATTATTTCCGATTTATCTGCTTTGATCATCGTTATTGATTCGACACAAGCGCCATTGGTTGCTGTGGCGCAATTCCCGATACCACCACTTACATAAAGCGTGGACCATCCATTATTTGGCTGACATGTTGGATCGGTCGGGTTGGCGCACAAAGCTTCTTCACGAACGCCACCGCCTATGTTTTTCTCAGCCTTGATGTAGGGAATCGCCTGAAGTCGAAGTGAGGAGTCCCAGCCCACTCCCACATAATCGATCTGCGCTGGGTTAGCTGGTTGAGATCCCGGGTTCTTGGATTGGTTAATGATTTGAGGGCTTGCATCAGAGAAGCGATCGATAGAACGACTCTTGGGGAATTTAGAGATAAATCCTGACTCGCCTATACCAGGCATTGGCGCACCAGCTCCAGGCATTGGCCCTCCAGGTCCTGGAGTCGGCGGAGTGCATCCCGCAGGTGGAGGCGTTGGGGGTGGTGGACATACTGCCGCGCTCGCAGAGACCAACGGAAGAGCGGCGCAGAGGCCAATCGTTAACGCAAAAGCTGCAAGGGCGCTTCGAATCTTCATGCATGAATACTGGCATAGCTGAGTTCTTCGAAGAAAGAGCGTGGCCGTTACCCTTTTCTCATGAGTTCCACCAGCATCGTCGCGCCCACCTATCTGGTGGAGACCCATGGATGCCAAATGAATGTGCATGATTCCGAACGAATAGGTGGCTTACTTGAGGCGCAGGGGTATTTGCCCGTTTCAAATGGCGCTGAACCTGACCTCGTAGTTTTCAATACCTGCGCCGTGCGCGAAAATGCCGATCAGAAACTTTATGGGGCGCTCACGCGATACATCTATACAAAAGAATCGCGGCCGAATTTTCAAATCGCTGTCGGTGGATGTTTAGCCCAAAAAGATCGTGGCGAGATTATCAAAAAGGCGCCATGGGTTGATGTTGTGTATGGAACGCATAATGTTGGCGCACTGCCAGCGCTACTCAAACGAGCACAAGTTGAAAAAGCTGCGCAGGTTGAGATCAAAGAATCGTTAGAACATTTTCCATCCACGCTTCCCGTACGAAGAGATTCAGCATTCTCTGCCTGGGTATCAATATCAGTAGGCTGCAATAACACCTGCACTTTTTGTATTGTTCCTACGCTTCGAGGAGTTGAAAAAGATCGACCTGCAGATGAGATTCTTAATGAGATTCGCGCGCTCGTTGCTCAAGGAGTCGTCGAGATAACCCTTCTTGGACAGAACGTCAATGCGTATGGCGTGGATTTTGGCGACCGACAGGCATTCGCCAAATTACTACGCGCTTGCGGTGAAGTGGACGGTCTGCGCCGAGTGCGATTTATGAGCCCACACCCACGAGACTTCACCGATGATGTGATCGATGCAATGGCCCAAACACCTAACGTGATGCCACATTTACATATGCCATTGCAATCAGGTTCAGATCCGATTTTGCAAGCAATGCGCCGCTCCTATCGCTCTGATCGCTATTTGGGAATTTTGGAGCGAGTGCGCAGCGCGATTCCTCATGCGGCCATCACAACGGACATCATCGTCGGATTCCCTGGAGAGCGAGAAGAGGATTTTCGTGCCACGCTCGAGGTCATGGCTGCGGCCCGTTTCACAGCGGCGTACACCTTCCAATATTCCAAACGACCGGGAACTCCAGCGGCAACGATGGAGAATCAAGTGGATCAAGAGGTAATCGGACGGCGATATACCGAACTCCATCAATTCCAAGAGCGTATCTCTCGCGAAGAGAACCAGAAACTGGTGGGGCGCGAGGTGGAGGTGCTGATCACCGATCATGTTGGTCGTCGTGATGCAGAGCGCGGTCGAGTTGCAGGGCGCTCAGAAGATTTTCGATTAGTACATCTCAATTTTGAATCGGATCATCGACCAATGCCTGGGGACTTGGTGCGCACATTTGTTACCGAAGCAGCGCCCCACCATGTAATTGCAGCAGGTTTGCCAATCTCGATTGAATCGACCCCCGGAAGCGCTGCAGCAGTTGAGCGAGCGCAGGCGATTTCACTGGGGATGCCAACCTTCCGAATCGCCGACGCGCACGTATGACCCTGATCGTCATTGGTGGTGCAACTGCTAGCGGAAAGAGCTCACTTGCTATCGATGTGGCTGAGCGAATCGGCGCGCATATCGTTAACGCTGATTCGATGCAGCTGTATCAGGGGATGGATATAGGTACTGCAAAAGTCCCACTCGCTGAGCGTCGCGGCATCCCGCACCACATGCTCGATGTGCTCGACGTGACTCGAGAGAGTTCGGTTGCAGATTACCAACGAGATGCGCGGGCACTTATCGATTCGCTACTCGCCGAGAATATTCCCGTTGTAGTTGTTGGTGGTACTGGGCTTTACATAAAGGCGCTCATTGATGAATTGAATTTCCCAGATCGTGATCCGCTTGTGCGCGACCGGTTGTTCGCGGAGGCCGAAGAGTTCGGTGCTTCAGTCATGCACGCCCGGCTAGCGAAGCTCGATAGTGATGCTGCGGCGCTCATCCCAGAGCAGAATGTGCGGCGAGTAATTCGCGCACTTGAAGTGATTGAGTTAACTGGGGAACCGTACGCAGCCTCATTGCCACGTGATGAAAAAAGTTACTACCCACAAGCTCTGCAATTTGCTATTCGCGTGGATCGTGAAGTGTTACATGAGCGGATAGCAGATCGGGTTGCGCAGATGTGGCGGGATGGTTTCGTAGCAGAAGTTGAGGAGTTGATTGCAAAAGGTTTACGCGAAGGGCGAACTGCCAGGGCGGCAATCGGATATGCCCAAGTTCTTGCTGCATTGGAAGGTCAAATTTCCCTGGCGAACGCCCTAGAGGAGACCATTGTGAGCACCCGCCAATATGCCCGCCGACAGGGGACCTGGTTTACCCGAGAGCCACGAATCTCCTGGTTGGCCGGAGATAGAGGGGCACTTCTGGAAAGTCTCCTTGCTAGTTCTGGAAATTCGTAAGTAACGAATGTATAACGATCCTGACATTACCGCGCACCTTCCTTGACCTGATATTGCCTGTGCGGTTGGGTACACCCAAACCAACCCGGCGCTGATTCGAAACTTTCGGAAACGTTGCCGGTTGTAATGAAAAGGGGTAATACGTGAAAAGAACAGGATCAAAGAGCGTTCGCGTTCTTGCTGCTGTTGCCGCGATCGTCTCACTCTTTGCGCTTCAAACTGTCCCTGCAAGTGCAGGCGGCGTTGATTTCCGCAAGGCAGTGAAGAACAGCGGTAAGGGAATCACAATTGGTCTCATCGGTCTCGATGACGCAATTGGATTCGGTAAAGATGTACACGATTCAATTGCTCGTGAAGCAAAGAAGGCCGGCGCAAAGCTCGTCTTCTGCGATGGCAAGCTCAAGGCCGACCTCGCACTTGCTTGCGCAAAGACCTTTAAATTGAAGAAGGTTCAGGGCTATGCGAACTTCAACGCTGTTGCAGATGCAGCACCTGCAATCTGTAAGGCTGGTCCACAAGTTCCAGTTATTGCAATTGATATCGAACAAGATCCTTGCCAATCCGCATTCATGGGTGCTGACAATGCAAACGCTGGTGCAACCACCGGTAAAGCAATTGGTGAGTACTTCAAGAAGAACTTCAACTGCGAATACGATGCTTTCATCTCACTTGAAGATTACGGTGTAGGTATTGCCAACGAACTTCGCATGGGTGGATACCGCTCTGGCTTCGCCAGCGTTTGCGGCGCGATCCCCGCTGACAAGTTGAAGAAGTACGATGCAGGTCGTTTGGACAAGGCTCTCGAAGTCATGCCAGCTGCACTTACTACTCTTCCAGGCAAGAACAAGATCATCGTTGTTGCTATCAACGACCAAGGCATCCAGGGTGCATTCTCCGCCGCTAAGCAAGTTGGCCGCGAGAAGGACATCTGGGCTGGTAGCCAGGGAGCTGAGAAGTCCGTTTGGTGCGATATCAAGAGCAATCCAAACTGGCTCGGCGCAACTGCATACTTCCCAGAGCGCTACGGCGAGATCGTGGTTCCTTACCTCCTTGATCTAATCAAGGGCAAGAAGGTCCCATTCCAGCTCAAGGTCAAGCACGTTGCTATCAATGGTTCCAACATCGAAAAGAACTTCGGAAAGATCTCCTGCTAATTACATTAGTAGCGGATTAAAAAGTTCTTTAGATAAGTACCATCGGTAGTACCCACTAGGTTTTGGGAAAGGTAGCTAAGAGAATGAGTAACGAACTCGTATCGTTGCAAGGCATCCATAAGTCCTTTAGTGGAGTGGAAGTCCTTCATGGAGTAGATCTGACCCTTGGCGCCGGAGAAGTCCTCGCACTTCTAGGCGAAAATGGCGCAGGAAAATCTACGCTGGTGAAGATTCTCGCAGGCGATATCGAACCTACTAGTGGCTCGATCGAGATTAAAGGAACCAAGTTGGCGAAGCTTGATGTTTATCAGGCTCGCCAACTTGGCGTCCGAATGATTTTTCAAGAGTTAAATGACGCGCCAGCACTAACGGTGGCTGAAAATATTTTTCTTGGGCAGTGGCCGCACTCAGGTCCATTTGTCGGATGGTCTGAGATGGCAAAGAAAGCGCAAGCGGTCCTCGCCCGCCTTGAGGTCGATATTCCCGTTGACGCTATCGCGGGACAACTTCGGGTAGGTGAGCGCCAATTATTGGAAATTGCCCGCGCCCTTACCCAAGATACAAAAGTATTAGTATTGGATGAACCAACTGCTGCACTTTCAAATGTTGAAGTAGAACGCCTCTTCTCTGTCATGGATCAACTCCGTGAAGAGGGAGTGGGAATGATTTACATTACGCATCGCCTTGATGAAGTCGCTCGAGTTGCCGATCGAGTGCAAGTTCTTCGTGATGGCTCCTCAGTGTTGACGGTAGATGCAAAGAAGGCTTCACGGGAAGATCTCGTTGCGGCGATGTTGGGCCATGCGTCTGAAAAAAATGTCCGCCCACAACTTCATGACACGTCAGAGCCTGCGCTCAAGGTTTCTGGCCTGACTAGCTTCGCAGAATTCACCAACGTGGACTTCACAGTTAATAAAGGTGAAGTTCTTGCCCTTTTTGGAAAAATCGGGTCAGGAACGGCAGAAATTTGCGAATCTCTCTTCGGTTTGCGGCCGATTACTGGCGGAAGAGTAGAAATTTTTGGAAAAGAGTACAAAGCCAAAAGCGCCGCTGATTCGGCAGATCAAGCAATCGGATATCTGCCTGCAGATCGACAACGTCTTGGCTCCTTCCCGGTCCGCTCGGTTGCAGAGAATTTGGCAGTTCGCTCTTGGCAGAAGATGGGTCGATTCGGTTTTGTTAATCGGTTGTTAGAGCATCAAGCTTTTTCGCGATGGGCGGATGCGCTGCGAATCGTTTCGCGCGGATCGACACAGACAATCTCGACGCTCTCGGGTGGAAATCAGCAGAAGGTACTTCTTGCTCGCTGGTTTGAGGCGCAGGTGAAAATCCTACTTCTGGTGGAACCTACCCGTGGCGTTGATGTGGGTGCTCGGCGCGATATCTACGAGATTATTCGAAAGCAGGCACAATCAAGCGGCATGGCTGTCCTCGTTGCAACATCAGATTATGAAGAGGTAGTTCTTTTGGCAGATCGCGCTCTTGTCATGTCGCGCGGTGAAGTGGTGTCAGAGCTCACCGGAAATTCCGTTGAAGCCAGTAAGTTAATTGCAGCATCGAGTTAGGAGCTATAGGTCTCATGAGCAATCGCAAAGACACTGAACTAGAGCAGGAGCAGACTAAGAGCCGTCGCCGCATCCCAGACGTGGCACCTCTGCTCGGCTTCCTCGTTCTGCTAACGGTTTTCTTCACCTTTACGAGCCCTTACTTCCTTGATCCTGATAACTTCAAGAACATCTTTGTTGCCTTGGCAGTCACAGGAATCATCTGCGTGCCTGGAACGATGTTGATGATTGCAGGACAGGTTGATCTCTCTGTTGGATCTGCAGCGGCCGTCTCGGGAATGATCCTGGCAAATGTCGTGAATGACTACGGCATCACAACTGGTTTATTCGCTGTCCTTGCATTCGGTCTTGTACTTGGCATTGTCAATGGTTTCTTTGTCACAGTTGTCGGAGTGAATTCGCTCATTACTACCTTGGGAACGCTCGCCACGCTCTACGGCATCGCCCTTCTCATAGGAAATGGTCAGACATTGATGATGAAGAACTTCGAGTGGCTCGGAACTGCGCAACCTGCAGGCATTCCGCTTCCGATTTTCATCTTCTTCTTTATAGCTGTTGTCGGAATCATCACTTTACGACGTACTCGTTTTGGTCGTTCGCTCTATGCGATTGGTTCAAATCCCAACGCAGCTCGCGTAGTGGGAATCCGTAGCAACCGAATTCTCTTCGCGAGCTTTATTCTCTCCGGACTCTCCTCGGCATTAGCCGGGGCAATTTTGACCTCACAGCTCTCCGCAGGTGACCCCAATGCAGCGCGGGGTCTTGAGCTTGAAGTAATCACCGCCATCGTTCTTGGTGGCGCAAGCCTCGCCGGAGGTCGCGGCACGATGTGGGGAACGATTATTGGTTTGACCACTATCGGAGTACTCAACAACGGCCTTATTCTTCTCGACGTACCAACGTTCTGGCAGCGCGTGGCGCAAGGCCTCATGTTGATCTTGGCAGTGTCGTTCGATGCTACTCGAGAGCGACTGGCATCTAAACGTAGGTAAAGGCATACGTGTAAGGATTACGAATCGATAAGGAGTTTGATCATGGAGCGATTACTTTTCTTCATCTATCTTTATGAAGGTAAAGAGGCTGAGTACGACAAGCGACACGACGAGCTCTGGCCCGACATGGCACAGGCCCTGACTGAATGTGGTTGGACTAATTACACGCTCTTTCGCAATGGAACAACTGTTGTTGGCTACTGTGAAGCCGTTCCAAATGTGGCAACCGCCGCGAAAAAGATGGGCGCGACTGAAGTTAATGCGCGCTGGCAGGAATCTTTCAAGGACATCATTCGCCACATCACCGATCGTGAGGGAAATCTTCTCTCCTATCGCGAAGTCTGGCATCACGATTAATTCGTATTCACTTTTCACGAGATAGGGGAGCGCAGCTATGGCTAAGTTACGAGCAGGATTTATTGGAGCAGGTTCGTGGGCGACCATGGCACACCTACCAGCAATCTCAAAGCGCGACGAGGTAGAGATTGTCGCGATTTGCCGAAAAGGCGATGATCTTTTGAAAAAGCTCGCTAACCAGTATGGCGCATCCATTGCTACCGAGGATTACCAAGATGTCATCAAGCAGGATCTCGACATCATTGTTGTCTCATCACCATCTGGCCTGCACCATGAACATTCCAAAGCGGCGCTCAATGCCGGAGCGCACGTGCTCTGTGAGAAGCCGATGACGATCACCAGCGCAGATGCGTGGGATCTTGTTGATACCGCGAAGAAGAATGACCGTGAACTTCTCCTCAGTTTCGGCTGGAATTATCAAAAGATGATTCAAGATATGTATCTCCAACTCCAAAAGCGCGGCATCGGAAAGCTCGAATCGATGTCGATTCAGATGGCATCACAAACGCGAGAGTTGCTCAGCAATACCGGTGCGTATCCCGATGCGTCACCCGAGCAAATCCCCGAGCAGAGCACGTGGACAGATCCCAAGGTCTCTGGTGGCGGTTATGGCCAAGCACAACTTACCCACGCCCTTGGTTTAGCATTTCGTCTTTATCCAGCGCGCGTTAAGGAAGCAATGGCTTTTATGGCCGCGCCACTTAATGCACCAGTTGATCTCCACGATGCTGTTATCTATCGCTTTGAAGGTGGCGGAATTGGAACGATGTCTGGCGCTTCCGCACACCTTGGTGCCAATAACAATCACCACGAAGTTGTGGTGCATGTTGTAGGTAGCGAAGGACAATTCATTATTGACCTCAATCGCTCGTACGTGTACATCCACTACGCCGATGGCACGACTTACCAACCAAATGTCGCCGCCGATGCTGGACACTACATTTTCTTTGGCCCAGCAAATGCTCTCGTAGATGTAGCACTTGGCAACAAAGAGGCCAATATGGCCCCCGGTGAGCTGGGCGCGATAACTGTCGATGCGCTTGAGCTTGCCTACAAGAGCGCTGCTACCGGCGCTATTGCCAAGCGTTAACCGCGCGCTAGCGAATAAAACCTCTAGTATCGGGAGTTAATGGCAACGGTAACTCTCACCTACGGGCATGGTACGGAGAATGATTTTCTCCTCCTGCTCGATGAGGCTGACCAAATAGAAGTTGCACCAGAGTCGATTGCAAAATTATGTAATCGGACCTCCGGCATTGGTGCAGATGGTTTTATTCGTATGGTGCGGCGCAATGGTCAGTGGTTTATGGATTACCGCAATAGCAATGGTTCTCTAGCGGAAATGTGCGGAAATGGCATTCGTGTGATGGCGAGATATCTCGTGGATCGCGGATTGCAGCAAGCGGGTTTATTTCCTATCGATACCCGAGCGGGAAAGAAGTTTCTCGCCGTACCCGAACAGGGTGAAATCTCGGTGAACATGGGAAAGGTCGAGGAAGTTCTCGGGGACTCTGACAACCTTGAGGTCACTCACAACGGAAGAAGCTGGCCGGCACTCAACATCGATGTCGGCAATCCGCATGCAGTGGCTTTCGTTGCAACGCTAGATGAGGTTGGTTCGCTAGCCCTCGCTCCAGAAGTTTCGCCTGAGGATGTATTCCCCGATGGAGTTAATGTGGAGTTCGTTGAGATTCTTAACGAGAAAGA
Source organism: uncultured Bifidobacterium sp. (assembly GCA_964561165.1). Taxonomy (GTDB): domain Bacteria; phylum Actinomycetota; class Actinomycetes; order Nanopelagicales; family Nanopelagicaceae; genus IMCC26077. The sequence goes on from CAZLOJ010000019.1 coordinate 16,735, forward strand.
AGTTCGGATGCGTGTGCATGAGCGAGGATCAGGCGAGACAAAATCATGCGGCACTGGAGTGTGTGCGGTAGCCCTTGCCACAACTATTCACCAGAAAAAACGATTGCCGGTGCACTGGATTGTGCATGTGCCAGGGGGCACGTTGAAGGTGGAGATTGATGGACACTCAAATGCAGTGTTAACTGGACCGGCAGTGCTAGTTCGTGACCACGAGGTCACTTTGTGAGGTCTGAAGAGCTTTTCCAGCGCCTGCTCGAAGAGAACGAACAAGCGCGATTAGATTTTGAGAATAAATCCCCGCAAGATTCTGGCGAAGAGTTATCTGAGCGTCGAGCGCTCAAGCGGGTTGCTGGAATCTCGACTGAACTTGAAGATATCTCAGAGGCGGAGTATCGCTCACTCCGTTTGGAGCGGGTGGTCTTAGTTGGCGTCTGGACTGAAGGCACAGGTGAGCACGCAGAAAACTCACTAAAGGAGCTTGCGGCGCTTGCTGAAACCGCTGGTTCGCAAGTGTTGGAAGGAATTATTCAACGGAGAGATAAACCCGATCCGGCAACCTTCATTGGTTCTGGAAAAGTGAGTGAGTTGCGGACAATCGTCGCAACGACAAAAGCGGATACTGTTATTTGCGATGGCGAACTATCGCCTGGTCAATTGCGCCAACTCGAAGAGCGCGTAAAAGTTAAAGTCGTTGATAGAACTGCGTTAATTCTCGATATCTTCGCGCAGCATGCAAAAAGTCGTGAAGGTAAGGCGCAGGTAGAGCTCGCACAGATTTCGTACCTACTCCCACGACTTCGTGGCTGGGGTGAATCGCTCTCGCGCCAAGTGGGTGGTCGTGCTGGCGCAGGAGGCGCTGGTGGCGTTGGAATCGGTGGACGTGGACCTGGTGAGACAAAGATAGAAATTGATCGCCGCCGCATTCGAGATCGAATGGCGAAATTACGTCGTGAAATAGCCGAGATGAAAGTTGCTCGAGATACCAAACGGCAAGAACGCGTACGCCATCGAATTCCATCTGTAGCTATTGCCGGCTACACCAACGCAGGCAAGTCCTCACTTCTTAATCGATTAACTGGCGCAGGAGTATTAGTTGAGAACGCGCTTTTTGCCACGCTGGATCCCACGACTCGGCGATTTGAAGGAAGTGACGGACGGGTCTACACGCTCACTGACACCGTTGG
>CAZLOJ010000020.1:0-2071 GCA_964561165.1 uncultured Bifidobacterium sp.
GTCTTCTTCGCACGGAAACCTTGACGTCGGCGATAGCCGGTCTTGCTCTTGTAACGGAGGATGTCGATCTTTGGACCTTTTACCTCTTCGAGAACTTCGGCGCTCACGGTGGATCCGGAGCCTGGGGTAGAAATCTTTCCGCCCTCAACAAGAAGAAGCAGCGGCAACGACACGGTCGCACCAACGCTGGCCTCTACTCGATCGATATCGAGAACTTCGCCAACGGATACCCGCTCCTGGCGTGCGCCAGCCTTAACGATTGCGTACACGATTCTCCTTGATTACATCTCTAGTTGCCGGTGAGCAAATGTCCTTCACTCCAGCCCGCTAAGGGTACGGATTGGCTCCCCTGCCGGTCAAACTGGCCAGCCATATCGGGTGGCGGTGCAGCGATCAGCCTTCAGGCGTGATGACGCCTCCGCTGCTCACTCGCCGACGTCCGCGACGGCCCGCTGGAGCGCTAGCTGAGGCAGCCGGCTCGCTCTCCACGACATCCTGCTCGCTGCTGCCAGAGCGTCCAGTATCGGCAGTATCGGCAGTATCGGCAGTATCGGCAGTATCGGCAGTATCGGCAGGCTCCCCTGTGTCATCTGCGTGATCTGCAGAATCTGCATGATCTGCATGATCTGCACTGTCGTCCCGTGCGTATGAATTTGGCGCCATTGGCACTGGATCCATGTGAATGTGAATTCCTCGCCCATGGCAGCTCTCACACGTTGTCGAGAATGCTTCGATGAGCCCTTGGCCAACGCGCTTGCGCGTCATTTGGACTAAGCCCAATGACGTTACTTCTGCAACTTGATGTTTGGTGCGATCTCGGCCAAGGCATTCCGTTAAACGTCGAAGAACTAAATCACGATTTGATTCAAGAACCATATCAATGAAGTCGACGACGATGATGCCACCTAAATCGCGTAAGCGAAGTTGGCGAGCAATTTCCTCTGCTGCTTCAAGGTTATTCTTCGTCACAGTCTCTTCGAGATTTCCACCCTTGCCGATAAATTTACCCGTGTTCACATCGATCACGACCATCGCCTCCGTGCGATCGATGACAAGTGAACCACCAGAAGGTAAGTAAACCTTTCGATCTAGCGCTTTAGCTAACTGCTCTTCGACTCGATGCTCAGCAAAGATTTCTTTCGGCTTATGCCACTTTGAAATCTTCTGTACCAAATCAGGTGCAACAAAACTTAGATAACTATTGATTTCATCCCATGCATCTTCGCCTTGAACGTGCATCGATCGGAAATCTTCGTTGAAGATATCTCGCACAACTCGAATGTTGAGATCAGGCTCAGCGTAGAGAAGTGATGGTGCAGAAGCGCTTGGATCTTTCGCTTTCTGCTCGATAACCTCCCACTGCGCCTTCAAGCGAGCAACATCACGAGTTAATTCCTCTTCACTCGCGCCTTCAGCAGCTGTTCGAACGATGACTCCAGCCTCGTCTGGAACTAGACCTTTCAAGATCGATTTAAGGCGAGTGCGCTCGACATCTGGAAGACGACGGCTGATACCGCTCATACCGCCACCAGGAACATAAACAAGATAACGACCAGGTAGGGAGATTTGGCTCGTTAACCGTGCGCCCTTCTGTCCGATTGGATCTTTGGTCACCTGAACGAGAACTGGTTGGCCAGTCTTTAGTGCAAATTCGATTTTTCGTGGCGTTCCCTCAGCTAAGCCTGCTGCATCCCAATTAACTTCGCCTGCGTAGAGAACTGCGTTACGCCCCTTGCCGATATCAACGAATGCTGCCTCCATGCTTGGGAGCACATTTTGTACCCGGCCGAGGTAAACGTTTCCAACATAGGAGGAGCTTGAAGCGCGATTGACATAGTGCTCGACAAGAATTTTGTCTTCTAAGACAGCAATCTGCGTTCGATCGCCAGTCTGTCGAACCAACATCGTACGGTCGACATTCTCTCGGCGAGCAAGGAATTCAGACTCGGTAATGACTGCAGGACGACGATTGTTATGGAACGAGCGTGGGTGCTCTCTATCTCGGTCTCGGTCTCTGTCTCTGTCTCTGTCTCTGTCGCGGTCTCTGCGACGCCCGCGCTTATCCATACGT
>CAZLOJ010000020.1:2171-17689 GCA_964561165.1 uncultured Bifidobacterium sp.
GTCTCTGTCTCTGTCTCTGTCGCGGTCTCTGCGACGCCCGCGCTTATCCATACGTGTAGAGCCAGACTCTTCTTGGCGAGAACGTGGTTCGCGCACTTTGATTGTCGTGACGATTCCATCTTCTACAACAGTCTGTGCTTCTGCTTCGCTGGCACCTCCAGCTACGCGTCGGCGACGTCGGCGATGCGTTGCCGAACTATCGTCAGTTGATTCTGAGTTGTCATCGTCTAGCGCTTCTGACGATTCGGTACCTAAATCATTATTTGCGTTGCCATCCCCTTGGCGATTTCGACCGCGCCCTCTGCCGCCACGGCGTCGATTGCGAAGACGTGATCGACCTTCGCTTGATTCGCCCGCTCCGTCGCCATCAGAAGAACTCGGATTGGCAGAAGCGGACGCCTCAGAAGCTTTTGCTGATTTTTCAGCCTTCTTATCTACTGAAGGTGCGGCGCTTTTCTTGACCGAATCCTTGGAGCGCGCCGGCGCTTGAAAGATCGGGACGGGAATTACGCCCTTCTTCGCCTTTGCTGGCGCAACTGGACTCTCAACAACGGGAGCCTCCGCTACTTTCTTTTTGCTTGCCTTTGCGGGCTTCTCGGATTTCGCAACTTTCTCCGGTTTCGCCGCTTTAGCAGGTTTCGCCTCTGCTTCGCCTGCGCTGCCTTTCTTGGCAGTGACTTTCTTTAATACTCGTTTACGTGCTGGTGCAGCCATGCTGTCATCTCTCACGTACCTGGAATTTCAATCATCTACGCGAAGATTTACGTAAATAAATTCTCAAAACCTGGTACTAATCTCGTGTTCTACCGGAGTAGAACGAAGCTTCTATCTCTCTTCTGGTGCAGTACAAAAAATCTTCGTCCGCGCCACCGAGATCGAACGGGTCGAGCCCTCGAGGCTGCGCTGGTCTAAGTATGGCAGAGAACTAGCTCCGAGCGCGAATATTGAGTAATAGCCCTACACCTATCAGCGTGGCGAACATACTTGAGCCGCCATAGGAGAGGAAGGGCAGAGGGACCCCTGTCATCGGAGCAAGGCCCAAAGTCATTCCAATATTTTCAAAAATCTGGAAGCCAAACCATGCGGTCACTCCGAGGCACACTAATCTTCCAAAAAGATCATTTGCTCGTCGGGCAATCACGAAAGCTCGCCACAAAATAATTATGTAGAGCGAGACGATAATTGCACATCCGACAAAACCTAATTCCTCTCCTGCCACAGTGAAGATGAAGTCGGTTTGTTGTTCCGGCACAAAACGTCCATTTGTTTGCGGACCATTAAATAATCCTTTCCCAAATAATCCGCCAGAACCAATGGTGATTCGCGCCTGACGGAGTTGATAACCAGTGCTCTGCGGATCTGCAGATGGATCTACAAAAGATTGCAGCCGGCTAAGTTGATATTGCGCAATGATGCCAAGTTTTATCGCTACAAAAGCGCCGGTAGCTGCTAAGGCGAGTAAGCCCACGCTCCATCTCAATTGCGCACCTGAGACGGCAATCATGGTGACAACGGATGCACCAATAATTGCTGTCGTTCCTAAGTCAGGCTGCAACACAATAAGCAGAATTGGGATCGCAGCAACGGCGAGAGCTTGAAGCACATCGATAGCCTGTGGTTCCTGGTGCGCATCATTCTTCTCGGCAAGAATCATCGCCATACCTACGATGATGGCAATTTTCGCAAGCTCTGCTGGCTGAATCTGCAAACCGCCCGGAAGTGCAATCCATGCGCGTGCGCCATTTACTGTGGCACCAATCCCAGGAACGAGAACTGCGATGAGTCCAAGTACCGTGATTCCCCAGAGAAACGGGGTGTACGCGCGGAGTAAGCGATAGTCAATGAGTGTGGTTCCAAATGCTAAGAGCAACCCAATAATGATATTTAGCGCATGTCGCTTGAGGTAATACTCAGGATCTCCACCAAACGAAGCAAACCACTCACGTGTTGCTGCATAAACGAGAAGAATTCCGATACCCAAGAGTGCGGCGACTGCAACGAGAAGTGGGATATCAAATCGATCCACTATCGCCACGCGTTCAAATCGAGATCGTCGAGAGGTCCCTCGGAGGTTTGTCATGAAGTACTCACCACCGGTCGACGCGGGATTTGCGCTGGTGGCACTGAGGGAAATATCGCTTGCTCTTTAATGATTTTTGATCCTTGGACACCAAAAATTGCCTCGTAAATTCGGCGCACAGATGGGCCAGAAGTTCCAGAACCAGTTCCTCCTTGGCTCACCATCATCACAACCGCATACTGAGGCGCATTCGATGGTGCATAACTTGCAAACCATGAAGTCGTGTCCTTGCTCGAACCATCGAGATTCTTTCCATATACCTCGCCGGTGCCTGTTTTACCGCTGACAGGAATTGGCATGCCATCAAATCGCCACTTAGCAGTACCCGATGTCACAACTGCTCGCAGAGATTTCTGTAGGAATGAGAGCGTTTTTTTCGTAAGCGGAAGTTTGCCTACTTTTTGAGGTTTAAATTCTTCGACAAGATTTCCGGAGGGAGTAATAATTGCTCTACCAACTGATGGCTTCCAAAGCGTTCCACCATTTGCAAGTGCCGCATAGATTTGTGCCATTTGCAATGGAGTCATAGTGGTATCGCCTTGGCCAATTGCGAAGTTCACGGCATCTCCCGCACGAATCTTTCCACCATCAACGCAATTCTCTTTGGCGATGGCAATTAAATATGGGGTCAATTGCGATTTCTTTGCGCGCTTCTCATAATCGCAGAAGAAATCTTTATTTCGCTCGTACCACTTCGTTCGCCATGCGCGATCAGCCAGTCTGCCTGCCGATTCTGAAGGAAGATCTATTCCAGTTCGCTTGCCAAGCTGAAATTCAGCTGCTGCTTTGTAGAAATAATCATTGAGATTTTTCTTCGGGCGCAACCCACCATCTTTCAACCACTCGTTATATGCAATTTCGTACCAAAGCGTGTCGCAAGAGATCGCGATTCCTTCCTCCATGGTGATGCGGCCAGCGCCTTTGCTCTCGTAATTTCGGAAGAAGCGATTGCCTACTTTGAACTGCGCTGGACAGTCATACATGCCATTTAAGTCGTATCCAGCTTTAGCTGCCGCTGCAACCGAGACGACTTTGAACGCTGATGCGGGAGCGAAAGTTCCCTGTAGCGCACGAGAGAGAGCTGGCACCCCTGACTTTGCGCTATACAAGTCGCTCGCCTGCTTGGCAGTGATTCCTTGCTCCCAAATATTGGGGTCGTAGGTCGGATAAGAGGCGATAGCGAGAATCCGCCCATTTTTTACATCCATCACCACTGCTGCGCCAGCGTCGGCTTTGCGCGCACCTTTTTTATCCACGGTCCCCGAGCGAGCCCGAATAATTGCCGCGAGCAATTCGCGTTCTACAACTGCCTGGAGTTTGGCATCGATACTAGTAACCAAATGATTGCCAGGAATTGCCGTGTTGTCCTTAAGCACACTGGTAGCAGACTCTTTCCTATCGACAACAATTGTTTTTACGCCAGGTTCACCGCGGAGGGCATAATCGTATGTCTTCTCAAGTCCTGCTTTTCCAATAGATTCATTACGGTAATACTTGCGTGTTGATTCACTTGCTAATTCTTTCTCGCTAATTGGTCCAACATAACCAAGCACGTGCGCACCGTTGACCCCTTCAGTTCCGGGGTAATAACGAAAACCCTGAGGCGAAGCAAGAACGCCTGGATATCTCTCCGCATGTTCTACGATCGAGAGCGCAACTTCTTCGCTGGCATCAACTGAAATTGGAATCGGTTGGTAGCGCGAGCCATTCCAACAACGAGCCCCTCCAGTCAATGCAGGGTCAACTTTCTCCCCGCACAATCGAGTTTTCCCAAACACTTCCTCGTAAGGCATTTTCAATGCTTTGGCAGTTGCCCGGAGCGAAGCAACTCCGCGATCGGATTCTTTATCCAGGATAGATCGATCAACAGCAATCACTAGACCGACTCGGTTGATTGCAAGCGGCTTACCACTGCTATCGAGAATCATTCCTCTCGTTGCAGGAGTAATGACATTTCGACTTTGAATCTCAAGCGCTGCATCTTGGTACTTATCTGTTGCAGCCACTTGCAGATAAAAAAGTCGACCAAAGAGCGCAGCCATTAATGAGAAAAGGAGGATCTGCACGAAAATCGTCGCGTACCGGGAGCGCTCACCCATTTATTGCGCCTATTCCTCGTGCGCCTGGTGCACCTTGCGCGAATCGTGCTAGGCGGATAATCAAAGGTGAAAGTAATGGTGTAACAAGCGCCGACCAGAAGAGAACTCCTGGGGCTGTTCGAGAGAAAGAGAGTCCCTGTTCTGCGCTAATCACCCAACTTGTTACCGCAAAAAGGATGAGGGTCAGTAAGAGCGCTCCCGTCACGGTGACCGTCAACGTAACGGGCGCTCGGCGACTTGACCGTAACTGCACGCCCATTTCAGAAGTTCCGTAACACACTGCTGCGAGTACAAAAGCCCAATGTCCAATAAAACCTACCGACAATGGGTTGAAATCAAGGAGCAATCCAGCGATGAATCCCTGGAGCGCGGCAAACTCTGGATCTTCCAGAAAAGCCCACGCCAAAACGACTATAAGGAAAATAGAAGGATCTGCAAACGGAAACGAAATTCTCGATATCACTGCATTTTGCAGCGCAAGTGCGATGATGGCAATCGGGAGGAAGAACAAAGTCTTTCGCACTACTGATTCACTTTCTTGCTCTTGGTCGGTGAAGGTTCAGGTGATGGCGTGATGTAGACAGTCACGGTAGGCGTAGGAGTTGGTCGTGGAGCTGGTGGTAAAAGTGCATCTCGCGGGTTCACACGCACTTTTCCGGTTACGACTGCAACAACCTCTAATGAATTCAGTCGGACAAAAGGTTTTACCAGTGCTGTCTTAGTTAACGTTCCAGAATTCTGGTCAACTGCGACAACCGTCCCCACGGGAACACCAGGTGCGAATGGTCGACTATTGCTGCTACCTCGAGCCACTAATCGATCGCCGACTTTCAAGGTCGATGCTGAATCAAAGAGAGTCAATGAAAGTTCATCATTTCCTGTTCCGGTAACTACTCCCAGAATGCCGCTTCCTTCCATGCGAATTCCAGCCTTAAAGGTCTCATCATCAAGGAGGAGTGCAATACAGGTGTCCGCGCTCACAGAGATCACTCGTCCAACCAGGCCAGCGCCTGCAATCACTGTCATATCGGTGCTCACTCCATCGCGAGCGCCAATATCTAGCTCTACTGTACGAGAGAAACCTGCCGCAGATCCTGCTGAGATAACTCGAGCTGGCACGCTTTTATATCTTCCGGCGCCTGCAAGATCAAGAACTTCCTTTAGTTGCTTTACTTCGCGAGAGAGGACATTGAATCTACTTAGCCTCTCCTCAAGTTGGGCGTTCTTTGCCTCTAGCTCATCGATTTTTTGCGAAGTTCTCCCCAAGTTCGCTGCATCAGAAACGAAATTGCTCACAGGGTCATAGAAAAATCGAAAGAACGATTGAATAGGAGCAAGTACAGATTTAGTGACTCCTCGGAATGTCTGGCCAGGCACACTGCCACGAAGATCTAAGGTGACGATAATCAGCGCAGTGACTAAAAGTGCGATTAGAAAAAATCGTGAGCGAGATTTATCTGGTACTGCCAATTCGTCACCCCACTCTCAGCCCAAACGCGATACGGCTGCTATCTGCGAGGCTCGGAGATAAGCACTTTCTCTAGAGCTTCGAACTCTTCAATGCATCGACCAGTTCCCATGACAACTGCATTCAATGGATTCTCTGCAATGTGCACAGCAATTCCGGTTTCGTGGCGAAGTCGCTCATCGAGGCCATGCAAAAGTGCTCCGCCTCCGGTGAGCACGATGCCTCGATCCATAATGTCGCCGGAAAGCTCTGGCGGACAGCTATCAAGGGTAGTTTTTACCGCTTCGACAATTCGAGAGACCGGCTCATCGATGGCTTTGCGAATCTCTTCTGCCGTTACCAAGATTGTTTTTGGCAGACCCGTAACAAGATCACGGCCGCGAATTTCTGCATCAGGCTCCCCCACAGCTGGGAAAGCAGATCCGATTGCCATCTTGATCTCTTCTGCAGTTCGCTCACCAAGAAGCAATGAATACTCACGCTTGATCCACGAGATGATTGCCTGATCGAGTTCATCGCCACCAACACGTATTGATTGCACAGTTACGATTCCACCAAGGGAGATGACCGCGATTTCCGTTGTACCGCCTCCGATGTCGACAACCATGTTTCCCGTTGGTTCGTGGATGGGAAGTCCAGCACCAATAGCAGCTGCCATTGGCTCTTCAATGATGTAGACCTTGCGTGCACCTGCCGCATACCCAGCATCTTTTACTGCGCGCTGTTCCACGCCGGTGATGCCTGATGGTACGCACACTACTAAGCGGGGCTTGGCAAAGTGGCGACGCTTATGGACCTTTTGGATGAAGTAACGGAGCATTCGCTCTGTTGTATCAAAATCTGAAATAACGCCATCTTTTAGGGGCCTAATTGCCACGATATTGCCTGGAGTACGGCCAATCATCTTCTTTGCTTCTAGTCCCACAGCTAAAATGCCGCCGGTATCTTGATTGATAGCGACCACGCTCGGTTCATTGAGCACAATGCCTCGCCCGCGGACATAAACCAAAGTATTTGCAGTTCCCAAATCAATCGCCATATCGCGACCGATGAATGACATTGTTCGAGCCATTACTTACCTCCGAAAAAAAGCGCTATCTCTCGTTCAGCGGACTCGACTGAATCTGATCCGTGCACAATATTTTGAACAACCTTCGTTCCTTGATCGCGCGCTAAATCGCCGCGAATTGTTCCTGGGGCTGCAACAGTGGGATCTGTAGCACCCGCAAGCGAACGGAAACCCTCGATCACTCGATTTCCTTCGGCGATCAGCGCCACGATTGGACCGGAGAGCATAAATTCGACAAGTGGCTCGTAGAAGGGTTTGCCGACATGCTCGGCATAATGTTTCTCGAGTAAAGCGCGGTCTGCGTTGAGAAAACGGATGTTAGAGATGGAATATCCCTTGCGCTCAATCCGAGCAATTACCTCACCAATGAGGTTACGACGAACCCCGTCAGGCTTTACTAATACGAGCGTCCGTTCCATGGGGACAGCCTAATGGCTTACGGAGGGGTCAGACGAGCGCGGGCTGCCTCGCCGGCCCGCCCGACGATAATCGCGGCAATCCAAAGCAGGGCGAAAATCCCGCCAAGCACATACATCGAGGTGACAACGGCGCCGTAGCCAACCAGGGGAACTTGCAGAATCGATCCAATAATCCAACCTGATTTTCGCTTGAGTAAACCGGGGGTAAGTAGCAGTACGACGGCGAGCACGCCACCAAGAACCAGCTGCCATGTGTCCGATGAATTCATGGCAATCAGCAGCGCAAATCCCATCGTGAACGCTTCCATTACCAGAACGCTGGACCCAAGCATTCTCATGATTGCTCCCCTCGCTTGAGTAGCGCACGAGCTTGTCCGACTGTGATTACTGAGCCAGTGACAAGGATTCCAACCGATTGCGTTGGATGACTGGCATTATCAATTGCCAACTCAATAGCCCGTGCAATCGAACCAGCAGAGCTAACTTGTTCATCGTCAAAGATGTCGACTGCAATTTTGAATAACTCTTCCGTGGGCATCGCTCGCGGTGAAGAGTTTTCCGTGACGATGATTTCATCAACAACATTAGCTAGCTCGCTCAAGAAACTTGTTACATCTTTATCGCCAAGAATTGCGACGATTGCAATGATGCGGTCAAAAGCAAATTCCTCGGTCAGCGCTTCACGAAGTGCAATGACGCCGTGGTGGTTATGCGCTGCATCAATAATCACAGTTGGATTGCGACGCATCACTTCGAGGCGACCCGGAGAGGTCGCTTGCGCAAAACCGTCGCGCACTGCGTCGATATCAAGCTGTTGTGCGCCACCACCAAGAAATGCCTCGACGGCTACCAGGGCGAGGGCAGCGTTGGAAGCTTGGTGGCGACCATAAAGCGGCAAGAAAATATCTTCGTACGTGCCACCTAAACCTTGAATAGTTAGGAGTTGGCCGCCTACTGCCACATCACGACGAAGGAGCGCAAAATCCAATCCTTCGCGAAGTGGGATTGATTCAATCGTTGCGCTTTCACGTATGAGAACTTCTGCTGCCTCGCGCGTTTGATGCGCTAACACCGATGGCTTTCCGCTCCTGAAGATTCCCGCTTTTGTATGCGCAATTTCGGCGATTGTCTCCCCCAAATACTCTTGATGGTCTAGGCCGATTGGCGTCATGACGGCAACATCAGAATTGATCACGTTGGTGGCATCCCATGCGCCTCCCACACCGCATTCGATGATACCTACATCGATGGGCGCATCAGCGAAAGCGGCATATGCCATTGCTGTGAGTACCTCAAAGTAAGAGAGCGGGTGCTCTGATTGAGAATCGACGAGTTCGATGTAGGGCTTGATGTCTTCGTAGGTATAGATGAAGTACTCCGGGGTGATCAATTCGCCATCGAGTGATATTCGCTCCCGAATATCCTCTAAATGTGGACTTGTGAATCTACCGGTGCGAATGCCGAAGGAGCGCAGGAGCGAATCAATCATTCGTGATGTAGAGGTTTTGCCATTAGTTCCAGCAAGATGAATCGAGCGGAATGTCTCTTGTGGGTTCCCCAGATAATCCAGAAGCATCGCGATTCTATCGAGCGAAGGTTCAATCTTATTTTCAGGCCAGCGCGCATTAAGCTCTTGGATAATCTCCGCTATTCGCGAATCTTTATGTTCTGACATTGCAATTAGCCAGGCAACTTTTTGAGCTGCTCAGTGATTCGTGCAATATCGCGATCGGTCTCTTCAAGACGCGCCTTGATGGTTGTGACAACTTTTTCGGGAGCCTTCGCCATAAAGTCGGCGTTATCAAGCTTTACTCGCGCCGTTTCACGATCTTTTTCTGCAGTGACGAGGTCCTTCTCAAGCCGCGCCCGCTCTGCTGCTACGTCAACCGTTCCGGAGAGATCGAATTCACAATTGATTGAAGCCACCACAATCGAACCAGATGCAGCGAAGCCATCATTCGGTTCGATGACCTTAAGAACGGAACGAATTGCCTTTTCGTATGGGGCTAGCGCGCTCTTTTCAATGCCATTGAAACGTCCTGGAATCGGAGCAGAACTCTTCACTCCCTGATCGTTTCGGAATCGGCGAACTTCCGTGATTAATGATTTCACTTCTTCCATCGCCGCGTTGGTTCGCTCATCGATACGACTTTCGTCTGCCTCTGGCCATGCAGCGATAACAAGGCTCTCGCCGCCGGTGAGTCGCGTCCAAAGCGCCTCGGTAATGAATGGCATCACTGGATGAAGAATTCGGAGCAGATTATCAAGAACATGACCAATAACCGCTTGTGCGTTCTCGGCTTGAGCGCCTCCTTGCGCGAACGAAGACTTCGCGAGTTCGAGATACCAGTCGCAGAAGTCATCCCATGCAAAGTGATAAATCGCATCACACGCTTTTGCGAACTCAAAGTTCTCGAAGTTTCTATCAGCCTCTTTTATAGTTTCGTGAAGTCTCGAGAGAATCCAATTATCAATTGCAGTTAGCGCACTTTTTTCAGGAAGCGGCCGCGCACTCGTTGCGCCATTTAATAGCGCGAATCTCGATGCATTCCAGAGTTTTGTGGCGAAGTTGCGAGAGCCTGCCACCCACTCCTCAGCGAGCGCCTGATCGGTCCCAGGGTTCGCACCTCGTGCGAGCGAGAATCGAAGCGCATCAGCGCCATATTTATCCATGAACTCCAGTGGATCGATGGTGTTTCCGCGAGACTTGCTCATCTTCTTTCCGAATTTATCTCGGACTAAACCATGTAACGCGATCGTGTGGAAAGGTGGTTTGCCATCCATGGCGAACAAACCGAAGATCATCATGCGTGCGACCCAGAAAAAGAGAATGTCATATCCAGTGACAAGGACGCTCGTTGGGTAGAACTTGACTAGATCTGCACTTTTCTCTGGCCAGCCCAGAGTTGAAAACGGCCACAAGGCAGAAGAGAACCAGGTATCAAGAACGTCAGGATCCTGCTCCCAACCAGCACCTGTCGGGGCTTTCTCATCAGGGCCAACGACTAGCACTTCTCCATCAGGGCCATACCAAACAGGAATGCGATGTCCCCACCACAGTTGGCGCGAGATACACCAGTCATGCATGTTGTCGACCCACTCGAAATATCGTGGAGCTAATTCAGCTGGTTCGATTTTTACCAACCCATTACGCACTGCATCGCCAGCGGCTTTTGCAAGTGGAGCGACCTTGACGAACCACTGCATCGAAAGTCGGGGTTCAACGGTGGTATCGCACCGGGAGCAATGCCCGACTGCATGGATATATGGCCGCTTCTCCGAAACAACTCGACCCATCTCGCGCAGCCGCTCGACAACTGCCTTACGTGCATCGAAACGATCCATGCCATCAAATTCCGTGCCGGTTCCTTCCATAATGCCGTGCTCATTCATAATCACGATCATCGGAACGTTATGGCGGCGGCCCATTTCAAAATCATTTGGATCGTGTGCGGCAGTGACTTTCACAGCTCCAGTACCAAACTCCGGCTCTACTAACTCGTCAGCGATAATCGGAATCATTCGATTGACCAGCGGCAGTAAGACTTCCTTGCCAATCATATGTTTGTAACGATCATCATCAGGGTGAACCGCGACCGCACCATCACCGAGCATTGTTTCTGGCCGTGTTGTTGCAACGGTGATATTTAGTTGATCATCACCATAGCGAACCTGGACGAACTCTCCGGCATCATCGCTATGTTCTACTTCGATATCACTTAGCGCAGTCAGGCACCGCGGGCACCAATTAATGATTCGTTCTGCGCGATAGATGAGCTCTTGTTCGTAGAGTCGTTTGAATATCGTAAGTACTGCTCGAGAGAGACCTTCATCCATAGTGAAGCGCTCGCGACTCCAGTCGACGCTATCGCCTAATCGCTTCATCTGACCAAGGATTGCCCCGCCAGATTCGGCCTTCCACTCCCACACTTTCTTGACGAACTCTTCGCGACCTAAGTCATGTCGAGATTGTGGTGGCTGTTGTTGCGCTAACTGTTTTTCGACGACATTTTGCGTTGCGATTCCTGCGTGATCCATACCTGGAAGCCAGAGCGTTTCATAGCCTTGCATTCGACGACGTCTGGTTAATGTGTCCTGAAGCGTATGGTCGAGCGCGTGGCCAATATGGAGACTTCCCGTGACATTCGGTGGCGGAATGACGATACAAAATGGTGGCTTCTGTGAATTGGCATCGGCGGAGAAATAATTACGGTCAAGCCAACTCTGATAGAGCGGCGCCTCAAGCTCGGCAGGCGAGAAGTGGGTGGGTAATTCGCGTTCGGCTGCCATAAGGCGCAATCTTAGGCGTTCCTCAGGCGCTTTTTTCTGCGTCCTTCTGCTGGTCGCCTTCAGTCCGCAGAACCAATGTCGGTGGGGCCGCCTCAGTGACTGATTCGGCAGTGATAATCACGCGGGCGATGTCCTTGCGACTTGGGGTATCGAACATCACCGTAAGTAGAACCTCTTCCATGATGGCGCGCAACCCTCGAGCGCCCGTGCCACGCTTGATGGCCTGTTCGGCGACCGCGGTCAGCGCTTCCGGTGTGAATTCAAGTTCGACGCCATCGAGTTCGAAAAGCTTTTGGTACTGGCGAGTGAGCGCATTCTTTGGCTCCGTAAGAATCTGCATCAGCGCCTCGTGATCGAGCGCATCAACGCTTGTGATTACAGGAAGTCGTCCGATGAATTCGGGAATCATGCCGAACTTCAAGAGATCCTCTGGCAATACATTGCTGAAGATGTCGCTTGCATTTCGCTCGGCAGCGCTTTGTAACGTTGCATTGAAGCCAAGTCCTTTGCCGCCCATTCGTCCCTCAATAATTTTGTCGAGACCTGCGAATGCGCCACCAACGATGAAAAGAACATTTGTCGTATCGATCTGTATGAACTCTTGGTGCGGATGTTTACGGCCACCCTGTGGTGGTACTGAGGCAGTTGTTCCTTCGATGATCTTTAACAAAGCCTGCTGCACACCTTCGCCGGATACATCGCGAGTGATGGAGGGATTCTCACTCTTTCGCGCAACCTTGTCGATCTCATCGATGTAGATAATTCCGCGCTCTGCACGCTTGACATCAAAATCGGCAGCTTGAATTAATTTCAGGAGAATGTTCTCGACATCTTCACCGACGTAACCTGCTTCGGTGAGCGCAGTCGCATCGGCTATCGCAAACGGCACGTTAAGCATCCGAGCAAGCGTCTGCGCGAGAAGCGTTTTGCCGCAACCGGTTGGTCCGAGTAGGAGGATGTTGCTCTTTGTCAGTTCCACTGCGCCTTCGCGGGCGTTCTCGCCACCCTGGATTCGCTTGTAATGGTTGTACACAGCAACCGAGAGCGACTTCTTAGCGCGATCTTGACCAATTACATATTGATTGAGAAATTCGAAGATCTCGTGTGGCTTTGGAAGTTCTTGCAGCGAAACCGCGCTTGCCGTAGAGAGCTCTTCAACGATGATTTCAGTACAGAGCTCGATGCACTCATCACAAATGTAGACACCTGGCCCAGCAATCAACTTTTTAACTTGCTTCTGTGATTTGCCGCAGAAGGAGCACTTGAGAAGTTCACTGCTCTCGCCGATGCGTGCCATGCGCGCTCCCTTCCCTCGTAAATGAATCACCTAAAGTCCGGATGACCACTCTGCTTCAGGAGTCAAGGCTACGGAAAAAACCCGACGTTTGCCGGGTTTTACCGAATGATTCCTGTTCGCTGTTAGAGGACTTCTCCGAACCGCGATTACTTTCCGCTATTTGCCTTGCGGGTTGAAAGGACCTGATCAATAAGACCCCACTCGACCGCCTCTTGTGCAGTGAGAATCTTGTCGCGGTCGATATCTTTGGTGATCTGCTCAGGGCTGCGATTGGAATGTTTTGCGAGCATGTCCACGAGTAAATCACGCATTCGCATAATCTCTTTCGCTTGAATCTCAATATCGGATCCCTGTCCGCCACCTTCGCTTGAAGGTTGATGGAGCAGAATTCGCGAATTCTCAAGCGCGTAGCGCTTACCTTTCGTGCCGCCAGTCAAGATGATCGCGGCAGCCGATGCGGCCTGTCCAAGACAGATGGTCATGATGTCAGGGCGGACAAATTGCATCGTGTCATAGATCGCGGTGAGCGCGGTAAAAGATCCACCAGGTGAGTTGATGTAAAGCATGATGTCGCGATCTGGATCCATCGATTCCAACGTCAACAACTGTGCCATGACATCGTTAGCGACAGTGTCATCTATCGGTGTGCCAAGGAAGATGATGCGCTCCTCGAAAAGCTTGGTGTACGGATCCATACGTTTGAAGCCGTAAGAGGTCTTCTCCTCGATGACAGGCAGAACGTAACGGTTATAAATCTCAAAGTTGTTAATCATCGCGTCTTTCATCGTTGCGTTCCTCCGCTTCCGGAAACTTGTCGGGCAGATCGCACGACGTGATCGACAAAGCCATACTCTTTTGCTTGATCTGCAGTAAACCAACGATCGCGATCTGAATCTTCTTGAATTGTGTCGATCGTCTGACCAGTGTGGAAAGCAATCAGTTCAGCCATAGATTTCTTGGTTGCCGCCATCTGTTCTGCTTGAATCTTGATGTCGCTTGCAGTTCCGCCAATGCCACCAGATGGTTGGTGCATCATGATGCGCGCATGAGGCAGCGCGTATCGCTTTCCTGGTGCGCCTGCGCAGAGCAAGAACTGGCCCATTGATGCAGCAAGTCCCATTGCGACGGTTGCAACATCGTTCTTGATGTATTGCATCGTGTCGTAAATGGCCATACCTGCGCTGATGGAACCACCAGGAGAGTTGATGTAAAGGTAAATGTCTTTCTCAGAATCTTCTGCGGCAAGAAGTAACAGCTGTGCTGCAATTGCATTCGCCATGGAATCTTCCACTACTGATCCGAGGAAAATAATTCGCTCTTGAAGTAGTCGGTGGTACACCTCATCATCGAGTTGACCACCCGATCGCGCTCCTCGCGCTACTGGGCTATCTGGGGTAATCAGTCCCACGGTTCCCTGCTTTCTCGCTAGTAATGTAATTACCCTAACAACGAGAGAGTGGTTTTACTTCCGGAAAATGGCCCTTGTTCGCTCTGGGCATATTCAGGGGTGGATTTACTGCGTGAGTTGAGGACGGAGCGCTTCGATATCGACGCTCTTACCCTTCTTGTCGACAATTTTGGCTCGACCGAGGACTACCGCTAGGGCTTTGCTCCGTGCGACGTCGGCAACGAGTGAGGAAAGTTGACCAGCCTTGGCGACTTCGTTTGCGAATTGCTCAGGGGGCATGCCATAACGCATGGAGGTGCGAACGATAAATTCGCTGAGCTCCTCTTCGCTCACTTCGACCTTTTCCTGATCAACGATTGCATCGAGGAGGAAGTTGTTCTTCAATGATTTTCGAAGGTCGGAATCAACCTCTGCACGGTGCGCATCATCGGCCTCGCGCCCCTCGCCTTTTAGATGCTCTTCTGTCTCAGCTAAGACGTAGCTCTCGGGGATTGGAATCTCTACCTTCTCTAAGAGCTGTTCTACAAGGAGATCGCGAGCTTGCGCGCCTTGTTCCAGTGACTTAACGCGCTCAAGTCGAGTTTTGAAATCTGCGCGAAGTTCAGCAAGCGTTTCAAACTCACTTGCGAGAGCGGCGAAGGAATCATCAAGCGCTGGAAGCTCACGCTTCTTCACTGCATTAAGTGTGACGTCGACATCGCCGACTTCTCCACCAGATCCTGGTTCGCCACCAAACAATTCAGTTTGGAAGGTCTTCGTCTCATTTGCAGACATGCCTTGAAGCGCTTCGTCAAGACCAGGAAGCATCTTGTCGCTACCTACTTCGTAAGAAATGTTATTCGCGGTGCCGCCATCGACAACTTCGCCATTTACGCGTGCGACGAGGTTGAGGGAGACAAAATCACCGTTTTCGGCTTTCTTCTCTACAGTCGTTAAGGTGCCAAACCGAATGCGTAGTGATTCGACCTGCTCATCAATTTCCGCATCACTGATTTCGACTGCATCTACGGTGAGCTCAACTCCATCGAGATTTGGAAGATTTAACTTCGGTCGAACGTCAACTTCGACGGTGAATGAGAGTTTCTCGTTGTCAACGAGCTCCTTGATATCTACTTCTGGACGACCCAGGACTCGTACATCATGCTCCTGCGCCGCAGCTACATAGAGTTGTGGCAGCGCGATGTTGATGGCTTCATCAAGAACAACTGCACGACCCACGCGTTGATCGATTAACGCTGCAGGAATCTTTCCTTTGCGAAAACCTGGAATGGAAACTTTGCTTGCGATTTCTTTGTAGGCCTTTGCAAAGTGTGGCTCTAAATCGGCAAATGGAGCATCGACGGTGAGACGAACGCGGGTGGGGCTAAGAATCTCTACAGCGCTCTTCA
>CAZLOJ010000021.1:0-9494 GCA_964561165.1 uncultured Bifidobacterium sp.
CTCACATCGCCACCCTACTAGCAGTACGAGAACAACTTCAGATGAAAAAGGAAAAGGGGCCGCGAAAGTTCGCGACCCCTTTTCCCGCAATGCGAGAGAAGTGAATTACTTCTTCTTTTTCTTTGCGACCTTCTTAGCAGCCTTCTTTGGCGCCTTCTTAGCAGCCTTCTTAGCAGCCTTCTTTGGAGCAGCCTTCTTAGCAGCCTTCTTTGGCGCTGCCTTTACAACTGGCTTTGGAGCTGGCTTTGGAGCTGCCTCCATCTTGCGGGTACCAGCGACGATCTCCTTGAGAACTTTTGCTGGGGTGAAGCGTGCGACAGTCTTTGCCTTGACCTTTACTGGCTCACCAGTAAATGGGTTACGGGCAACACGTGCTTTACGCTGAATTTTGCGGAACTTACCGAAGCCAGCGATGCTGACGTCTTCGCCTTTTGCCATGTTACGGGTGATTGCATCGATGACGATTTCAACCGCATGGGTAGCTTCTTTCTTGCTGTCGTTGAAGTGTGGCACCAACGACTTGATGAACTGGGCCTTATTCATGAATTCCCCTTTTGTATAAGTGTCGGAGTGAAAACCCCAACATTGAGCGCAAAAATACGTACCTAACCGCGAATCGTCCATTACCGCGTTGGCGTGTCGGAAAAGAAAAAAAGCGAAAATTTCCCACTCTCAACAACAAGTTGAGGGAAGTTATGGTTTTTTAGCTCCGCACAGGAAGCGTTTTCGCCTTATAAGAGGGGCGTTTTTCCTCATATCGGGCAATTGATTCCACATTTCGTAAGGTCAATCCGATGTCGTCGAGCCCTTCCATGAGGCGCCAGCGGGTGTAATCGTCGAGCTCAAAAGCAACCTTTTTGTCAGCAAAGCGAATCTCGCGCGCCTCTAAATCGACAGTTACCGCAAGCGCAGAATCCGCCTCAATGCGGCTCCAAATCTCTTCGATGACCTCTTGCGGCAGGATGACGGTAAGCAATCCAGCCTTTAGAGAGTTATTCCGGAAGATATCGCCGAAACGGTGTGAGAGCACGACTTCAAACCCATAGTTTTGCAACGCCCAAACAGCATGCTCGCGAGAAGATCCCGTTCCAAAATCTGGTCCCGCGACCAGAATGGTGGCCCCTTTATATTGGGGTTGATTGAGAACGAATTCAGGGTCTTGGCGCCAAGCGTTAAATAGCCCATCTTCGAAGCCCGAACGAGTCACGCGCTTGAGGTACTGCGCAGGAATAATCTGATCGGTATCCACATTGCTCCGACGAAGCGGAATTGCCGTTCCTGTATGAGAGATAAATGCCTTCATGATGTCGCCTAACCTTCCAAATCATCTGGACTAGAGAGGGTGCCCCGAACTGCAGTTGCCGCTGCAACAAGCGGACTTACTAAGTGTGTGCGACCGCCCTTACCTTGACGCCCTTCGAAATTTCGATTGCTCGTGGAGGCGCTGCGCTCTCCTGGTTTGAGTTGGTCCGGATTCATTCCTAAACACATTGAGCAACCGGCTTCACGCCATTCTGCTCCGGCATCAAGGAACACCTTGTTGAGCCCCTCCGCTTGTGCTTGCTGGCGCACTCGAGCCGAGCCAGGAACTACCAGCATGCGCACGCCGGAGGCGACCTTTCGCCCCTTGATCACTTCGGCTGCAGCGCGCAGATCTTCTATTCGTCCATTTGTGCAGGAGCCCAGGAAGACCGTGTCAATCTTCACTGATTTAAGTGGTGTGTGCGCCTGAAGGCCCATGTACTCAAGCGCCCGTTCGGCCGCATTACGTGCGCCTTCTTCGGCGAAATCACTTGGTGCAGGAATCATTGAATCTAACGGCGCACCCTGACCTGGATTGGTACCCCAGGTGACAAAGGGCGAGAGTGAGTTGGCATCGAGATCTACTTCAACATCAAATGTCGCATCACTATCAGAGTAAAGGCTCTTCCAATACTCGACTGCGCGGTTCCACTCTTCTGCCTCGGGAGCGTGTGGGCGACCTTTGATGTAATCGAAAGTCGTTTGATCGGGAGCAATGAGCCCGGCTCGCGCTCCTGCTTCAATCGACATGTTACAAATAGTCATACGAGCTTCCATGGAAAGTGCGCGTATCGCGCTGCCGCGGTACTCAATGACATAACCCTGCCCACCGCCGGTGCCAATCTTCGCAATGAGCGCAAGGATGATGTCTTTACTTGTGACGCCTTTGCGCAAAGTGCCTTCGACATTCACAGCCATCATCTTTGGTTTTGCCTGCGGAAGTGTTTGGGTGGCAAGTACATGCTCTACTTCACTCGTTCCAATACCGAAGGCGAGCGCACCGAATGCGCCGTGAGTTGAGGTATGTGAATCGCCACAGACAATGGTCATACCTGGCTGAGTGATTCCTAATTGTGGTCCAACAACGTGCACAATTCCCTGCTCGATATCACCCAATGAATGCAGACGAATTCCGAATTCAGCCGCATTCTTCCGAAGAGTATCGACCTGGAGCTTTGAAATTGGATCCGCAATGGGCTTATCAATGTCGATTGTTGGCGTGTTGTGATCTTCGGTGGCCAAGGTGAGATCTGGTCTACGCACAGTGCGCCCAGAAAGACGCAACCCGTCAAAAGCCTGCGGGCTTGTTACCTCGTGAATGAGATGGAGATCGATGTACAACAAATCAGGTTCGCCAGCAGCGCTATGCACAACATGGTCGCTCCAGATTTTCTCGGCTAAGGTCTTTCCCATCGCACCACTCCCGTAACTATCCGGTTTAATTCAATTCAATATAGCAATCTCACCATATGAGATGCTAATATCATATCATGGAAAGCACAGTAGGCAGCGGAGTCGGGGTACTCGACAAAGCCATTGCGATTCTCAATGCGCTTGAGGCTGGCCCTCTCTCGCTCGCCGAACTTGTTGCAGCAACAAAGATTGCACGCCCGACATGTCATCGGCTCGCTGTTGCATTAGAGCATCACCGCTTCATCGCGCGTGATCTTCATGGTCGATTCACCATTGGCGCGCGCGAAGGGGAACTTGCTCAGAGCGCAGGTGAAGATCGGTTGTTGGTCATCGCAGCTCCTGCACTTATAGCCCTTCGAGATGCAACGGGAGAAAGCGCGCAAATTTATCGACGCCAAGGTGACTTGAGATTATGCGTTGCGGTAGCCGATCGACTATCTGGACTTCGCGATAGCGTTCCGGTGGGTTCTGCGCTCACTATGCAGGCTGGTTCAGCGGCACAGGTATTACTCGCATGGGAAGAGCCAGATCGAATTAATAAGATCGTGAAAAGCGCTCGGTTTGATGCCGCAACTCTTACAGCAGTTCGGCGACGTGGTTGGGCACAGAGCGTTGGTGAACGCGAAGCAGGAGTTGCCAGCGTCTCTGCTCCGATTCGTGGACCACATAATCGCGTGATTGCCGCGGTAAGCCTGAGCGGACCTATCGAAAGATTGGGCAGACAACCTGGACGTACCCATGCAGCAGCGGTCATCGCTACTGCAGCTCGCATCTCTGAGTTCTTGAGTGGGAAATAGCTAGCTATCGGTATGTGAGTACCGATAGCGTGAATTGATTTCTTACATTTTCTAGGAGTAGCCCCGAAGGGATTCGAACCCTCGTAGCTGGCTTGAGAAGCCAGAGTCCTAGGCCGCTAGACGACGGGGCCAAGATATGAAATTTTTTCGCTGGGGTACCAGGATTCGAACCTAGACTAACGGAATCAGAATCCGCTGGGCTGCCAGTTACCCCATACCCCACTACAGAGCGCCTAAGGATACCTGCTCTTCGCCCTCTAGATTAAATCGAATTAAATCGCTGCAAGCCTGGCTAACACCCGCTCTCTACCCAGGATTTCCATCGATTCAAAGAGCGGCGGTGAGATATGACTTCCTGTGATTGCAACGCGAATAGCGCTAAAGGCAAGGCGTGGCTTAAGCCCCATCTGCTCGATAAGCGCCGTACGCAGCGCGCCATCGATTGCCTCGTGGCTCCAGGTGGAAAGTGGTGTGAGCACCTCGATTGCTTTAGCGATGATCCCTTTCGCATCCCCATCGAGATACTTCGCTACAGAATCTGGATCTAAATCAACTTTCTCCGTGAAGAGGAATGCCAACATCCCTGGGATTTCAGAGAGCTTAATCAGTCGCTCTTGAATGATTGGCAACGCTTGCCGAACCACACTCTCTTGCTCATTAGTTATCGGAGTTGCTACAACTTTAGCCTTCTGCAAAAAGGGCAGCGACCATTGATAGAAATCTTCGAGTGTGAGCGCACGAATCTTATCGCCGTTGATATTTTCAAGCTTCTTCATATCAAATCGCGCTGGATTTGAGTTAACTCGCTCAATTGTGAAAAGTTCCGTCAACTCTTTTAGCGTGAGGTTCTCTCGATCATCCCCTGGCGACCATCCAAGAAGTGCGAGATAGTTGCAAATTGCCTCTGGTAAGAATCCTTGCTCGCGATACCACGCAATTGACGTCTCACCGTTGCGCTTTGAGAGCTTTGCATTATCCGTGCCCATGACAAATGGCAGGTGCGCGAAGAGCGGGTAATCCTCCTCTTTTACTCCCATCGCTTGATAGACGCGGATTTGACGTGGTGTGGAAGAGAGCAAATCTTCACCGCGCAAGACGTGCGTTACTTCCATCAACACATCATCAACGGCCACTGCAAGCGTGTATAGCGGCGAGCCATCTGCGCGCACGAGAACGAAATCTGGAACGAAATTATGATCAAAAGTGCACTCTCCGCGAATCACATCAGTGAAGGTGGTGCTTCCCTCGGGCATCCGCATTCGGATGACAGGTTCGCGCCCCTGAGCGCGATAGCGCGCTAGATCCTCATCGCTAATCGAACGACACTTACCGTCATAGCCCGGAGCCTGGCCTGATTCTTTTTGAGCCTCGCGCCGCGCCTCCAACTCTTCAGGAGTGCAATAGCAATGGTAGGCATCGCCTTGTTTGATAAATCGATCAGCCCATTCGCTGTAAATGTCCAGGCGCTGTGATTGCAAGTAGGGCCCGTGTGGGCCACCCACTTCTGGTCCCTCGTCCCAACTGAGCCCAAGCCATTTCAAAGTGTCGATTGCCGCAGCGATATATTCATCGGTCACTCGGCTGCGATCGGTATCTTCTATGCGAAAGAGAAAAATCCCACCAGTATGGCGCGCATACGCCCAATCAAAAAGCGCAGTTCGAATGTTGCCAACATGCAGATCGCCAGTGGGAGAAGGTGCAAAACGCACCTTTATCGGTCGATTACCCATGAGCTACCGCTTTATTCTCTAGCGTTCCAATACCTTCAATGGAGATAGCGACTGTACTACCGATAGGAATTACCCCCACACCCGCTGGAGTGCCAGTAAGAATGACATCACCTGGAAGTAAAGTGTAAACCTGAGAAACAAAGTTGATGATGGTAGGAATATCAAAGATCATCGATGACGTTCGGTCGCTTTGTCGAAGCTCTCCGTCAACTGATGCCGAGATTGCTAAGTTGTTAGGGTCGATCTCCGTTTCAATCCACGGTCCCAGTGGGCAAAAGGTATCGAAACCTTTCGCTCGCGACCATTGGCCATCAACTTTCTGGAGATCTCGCGCAGTTACATCGTTGGCAATGGTGTACCCGAAAACAACATCCTTGACGCGATCTTTCGGAACATCTTTGCAAATTTTCCCAATCACAACAGCTAGTTCAGCTTCGTGATCGACTTTCTTGCTCATCGCTGGCCACACAATCGCATCGTTGGGTCCGATAACCGAAGTGTTTGGCTTGATGAAGAGCACAGGTTGCTCAGGAACTGCGCTATCCATCTCTTTCGCATGGTCTGCATAATTTTTGCCAACACAGACAACCTTGCTCCTTGGAATGACGGGAGCGAGCAGCTTCACTTTATTTACCGCCACCTTCTCGCCAGTTTTGATGATTCCTGAGTAGAGCGGGTCACCACTAAGAATCTCGATCTCATCTCCGGATACCACGCCAAAAAGTGGCGAGGCGGAGATTTCCTGAGGAGGGGTAAAACGCGCAATTCGCATTGACAGATTCTATCGGTTAAAGCCCGTGAGCAGACCCATCCGCAGTCACATGCCATACCATCGAATTCTTCGAAATTTCCCGAACATTTTCGAGTGAGATACCACTTGGGCTCCGCCCAACAATCACGGCCGCTTCGATAACTGCTGCACCGCTTGATAGCGCCATTGCAAGAGCTACTTGCAATGCATCTAATTCAAGTGAAACCAGAGTGATTGCATTGCCAACATATGTTCGCCCAGTTCCATCGCGAAGAGCTGCGCTCTGTGTCGCGTTGTTCCGTTGCATTGAAGCGCTCGCAAGGGTAAGTAGCTTCTGGTCCTCACTGTTGCTCAGTGTGCTCATCGCGATCGCTCCCCTCGTTCTCAATCAAAACCGTTCCCACACGCTTCCTGCGACCAATTGGTCTTTCAGCGGTAAAGCGCCAGGTTCCAATTGTAATCTCGCTTCCTGGGATTGGTACCTGTCCGATATGTTTGCCAAGCAGGCCGCCAAGGGTATCTACCGACTCTTTATCATCATCAGCGAAGGTGATGCCTAACTCACTTTCAAGATCTTCTAGATGAATTCGCGCTCGAGCTCGAAACTTATTCTTACTCAGTTGCTCCAGTTGCTCATCTTCGTCATCATCAAATTCATCGGAAATCTCTCCGACGATCTCCTCCAAAATGTCTTCAATGGTGACCAACCCTGCTGTTCCGCCATATTCATCAACCACTATTGCTAGGTGAATCTGCTCAGATTGCATCTCTTTCAGTAACTCGTCTGCCATTTTATTCTCCGGGACAAAGTTAGCCGGGCGCATTAATTCTTCTACCCGCTCGCTCTGCTCTGCCTCACGGTAATCATGGCTACGTTTGGCTAAATCCTTGATATACGCGATTCCGATGATTTCATCAAGGTTCTCTCCGATGACGGGAATTCGCGAGTAACCCGAACGGAGCGCAAGTGAAAGGGCTTGTCTAAGCGTCTTATCTCGCTCGATGTACACCATGTCCGTACGAGGAACCATGACCTCACGCACAAGGGTGTCTCCAAGTTCGAAGACCGAGTGAATCATTTCGTGTTCATCTTCTTCCACGAAACCTCGCTCGCGCGCTTGATCGACCAAATCCCGAAATTCTGCTTCAGTAGAGAACGGACCTTGCTTAAAACCTTTTCCAGGAGTGATTGCATTTCCAATCCCGATGAGGAGGCGAGTGACTGGCGAGAGCACGCGCGCAAGCACAACTGCAATAACAGCACCGGGCAGCGCCCATTTCTCGGGATGTTGCTTTCCTAGGGTGCGCGGACCCACACCAACAAGAACGTATGAGGCAACAACCATGATGAGCACGGTCAATGCGAGCGCTTCTCGTTGATTTTGTAGCTGGTTAAGGGCAATTTGTGCCACTAATGCAGCAGCACCGAATTCAGCGCTCTTGCGGACGAGCAGTACAACATTGAGGAAGCGAGATGGATCTTTAGAGAACTTCACCAGTGCGCGAGACCCACGGCTCTTCGCCATGCTTTGGTTCTCGATGAAGACTCGAGAGAGATTACTTAGTGCGCTCTCGGTGCCAGCCAAAAATCCAGCAAACACCAGAAGGAATAGGATGAGCAAAAGTTCGGTAAAACTCATCGCGTTCGCTTCCACTCTGAGATTATTTGCGTTTGCAAAGTAAACATCTCAATCTCTTCTGTTTTTTCGGCATGGTCAAAACCCATCAGATGAAGAATTCCATGCACGAGAAGAATCTGCAGCTCATCAATCGTGCCGTGCGCGGCAACTTCAGCCTGACGCTGTGCTACCGCAGGACAGAGCACTACATCGCCCAGGGTTCCCTCTCCGTCTACCAGCGGTTGACCCGGACGCAATTGATCAATCGGGAACGAAAGCACATCAGTGGGTCCTTCTTCATCCATCCACTCCATGTGTAGGCGTTCCATCTCATCCTCGTTCACGGCAAGAATAGAAAGCTCTGCGCGATCGTCGATTTTCATGAAGCGTAAGGCATGTGCGGCTAGAGAGAGTAGCTCGCTTTCAGGGCACTCAAATTCAGTTTCATTCTCGAAAAGAATGGGCACTTATCGATCCTTGTGTAACGGACGTGGGCGTGCAGCGCTATTCTGCTCATCAAATCGCTCATAGGCTTCCACAATGTCGGCAACAATTTTATGGCGAACCACATCTTCAGAAGTGAGTTCCATGAACTCCAAATCCTTCACTTTTCCTAGAATATCTCGGACAACTTTAAGTCCGGACTTGATGCCACTTGGTAAGTCAACCTGCGTGATATCGCCAGTGATCACCATCTTGGAACCAAACCCCAAGCGGGTAAGGAACATCTTCATCTGTTCTGGAGAGGTGTTCTGCGCCTCATCGAGAATGATGAAAGCATCGTTAAGCGTTCGACCACGCATGTAAGCCAACGGCGCTATTTCGATAGTGCCATTGGCAACAAGTTTAGGAATCGAGTCTGGATCCATCATGTCGTGCAATGCATCAAATAGCGGACGTAGGTAGGGATCAATTTTTTCGTGCAAAGTTCCAGGCAAGAATCCAAGTCGCTCCCCCGCTTCTACTGCTGGTCGCGTAAGGATAATTCGAGTGACTTGCTTGCTCTGCAACGCCTGGACGGCTTTCGCCACAGCAAGATAGGTCTTTCCGCTTCCAGCCGGTCCAATGCCAAACACGATGGTGTTTTTGTCGATGGCATCCACATAATGTTTCTGGTTAAGAGTCTTTGGTCTGATTGTGCGTCCACGGGTATTGAGAATATTCAAGGAAAGCACCTCTCCAGGAAGTGAATTACCGCGGAGCATTTTTAGACTCTGCTCTAAACCTTGCGGCGTCACCTCTTGACCACGCTCTACCAAGAGCACCAGTTGTGCCAGTAACTTCTCGAAAGCGTCCAGATCTGTTCGCTCGCCACGGGCTTGCACCTCATTGCCGCGAACAGTGATTTCAAGGGCAGGGAACGCGCGTTCGATTGCGCGAAGATTGATATCTGCTGGGCCAAAGAGGGCGACCGAAGAGAGCTCTTTGGGGAGCACGCGAGTGGCTTTATCCATTGCTCCCAGTCTAGCCTGGCGGCCAGCTCA
This sequence comes from uncultured Bifidobacterium sp., assembly GCA_964561165.1. GTDB lineage: Bacteria > Actinomycetota > Actinomycetes > Nanopelagicales > Nanopelagicaceae > IMCC26077. Next base: position 9,097 of record CAZLOJ010000021.1, read on the forward strand.
ACGGCCTGCCGGCGATTAGGTGCAGGTGCGCATGAAAGACGCTCTGCCCAGCCTCTGGGCCAGTATTGAAAATTAATCGGTAATCCGAGAGTCCAGATTGCGTTGTGAGGGTATCTACGAGCGCAAAGATCGCCGTCAGTGCCTCTGGTTCGCTTCGATGGAGCGCAATTGCGTTCGCTTCGTGTCGTCGAGGCAGGATCAAATAATGGGTAGGAGCAACGGGAGAGATATCAGCGATCGCAATTGCATCGGCATTGGATGCCAGATGTGGTGCGGGAATCTCACCCGAAACGATTTTGCAAAAAATACACTCGGTTGCCGAAGTGCTCATGACATTTCCTTCCTCTCTCCACTCTCTCCACTCTCGCCGATTACCAATTGCCAGTTAACGCGTGAAT
>CAZLOJ010000021.1:9594-14280 GCA_964561165.1 uncultured Bifidobacterium sp.
CTCTCTCCACTCTCTCCACTCTCGCCGATTACCAATTGCCAGTTAACGCGTGAATTGCAGCGATAGCAAGAGCGCCTGCAAGGTCGGCGCGAATCACGGGGTCACCTAAACACACTACGTGCGCGCCGGCAGTTGTTAACGCTGCAACCTCATCCTCAGTTAATCCCCCTTCGGGGCCAACAATGACAAGTACCTCACGGCACTTTTCTAATCCTGCAATTGTTGTCAACTTGCTCGAGGCGCCCTCGTGTAGCGCAATCACTGTGTCATATCGAGCAAAGCTCTTACTCAGCTCATGTAACTCTACCTTTGGGAGAAGAATCGGAATTCTTGACCGACGCGACTGCTTGGCAGCGGCGCGAATGGCTTCTTGCCATTTTTCACTCTTATCCGCGGCGCCAATTGATCGAAATGCGCGCCAAGGGATGATTGAATCTACGCCAGATTGTACGAGTTGATCTAAAGCAGCCTTCTGGTTATCACCCTTTAGTAATGCTTGCGCAGTGGTGATGGCTGTGACGTTCGCACGATCGATTCCGCGGCTACTTACTGAAATGGTTAGCGAATCTTTTGCTATCGAATTGATCTCCCCTTCAACCCAATTGCCAAGACCGTCTGCTAAACGAATGATCTCTCCGGTGCGCACACGCAGTACTGAAATTGCATGGCGAGCTTCAGTACCGTCAAGTGTGATGTCATCTTTTCTTATCTCATGTGGAGCAATAAAAAAGAGGGTGTACACCGTTAGCGACCTAGCGCATCTTTGAGTCGTGAGAAAAATCCAGTCTCGCCACCTTGCGTGTTACTCACCGAAACGCGCTCTTTATCTCCACGCAACTGTGCAAAAGAGCGAAGCAGCTGCGCCTCTGGATCGGAAAGCTTGGTTGGTATCACCACCTCCACGTGCACAAAAAGATCTCCACGTCCTGCCCCGCGAAGCCTGGTCACACCTTTGCCCCGGACTGGAATGGTGGTGCCACTTTGAGTCCCTTGCGGGATAGGCACTTGGAGCAACCCATCAAGGCTCTCGATTTCAACGGTAGTTCCTAGCGCTGCATCAACCATCGAAATGGCTAGTGGTGAATGAAGATCATCACCATCACGAACAAGCGTTTCATGGCTAGCCACGTGAACTTCAACATACAGATCGCCACTTGGTCCACCACCTGGACCTACCTCTCCTTTGCCAGAGAGTTGAATCCGATTTCCATCATCGATTCCTGCTGGAATATTTATCTCTAAGGTCGAACGAGAACGTACGCGCCCATCGCCAGCACATTCACCACACGGCTCTTTGATTGTCGTACCAAATCCTTGGCAATTGGCACATGGACGCGAAGTCATCATTTGGCCAAGAATGGATCGGGTTACCTGTTGCACTTCGCCTCGTCCACGACAGAGTTCACATGTTGTTGGCGAACTCCCTGGCGCACAGCCAGTTCCGGTGCACACTTGGCAAGTCACGGCAGTCTCTACTGTTAATTCGCGCTCAGTTCCAAAAGCTGCCTCTTCAAGAGTGAGATCAATTCGGATTAAGGCATCTTGTCCACGACGCACGCGTGCTCGTGGCCCGCGTGATCCACCACCACCGAAGAAGGCATCCATGATGTCGCCAAAACCAAAACCGCCGGCAAACCCTCCGTCGCCACCCGTGTCATAACTTCGACGTTTATCTGGGTCGCTCAAAATCTCATAGGCGTGTGTCACCTCTTTGAATCGCTCTTGTGATTTCGGGTCGGGGTTAACGTCAGGATGGAGCTCGCGCGCCAATTTTCGATATGCGCGTTTGATTTCATCTGCAGATGCCTCGCGAGCTAACCCCAGCGCTGAATAATGATCTTGAGCCATTAGATTTCCTCTTGCAAGAATCTGCTGACATAACGTGCGACAGCACTGACAGCTCCCATAGATGTTGGGTAATCCATCCGCGTGGGTCCAATAATTCCCAGAGTCGCTACTGCATCTCCAGTTGGCCCGTATCCAGTTGTGATTACGCTCGTTGAGTGCAACTTCTTATTCTCTTGTTCATGTCCGATTTTGACTTTCATCTCATCGACCGCCTCGCCCAAAAGTCGGAGTAAGACGACCTGTTCCTCTAACGCTTCAAGGACTGGGTGCACGCTCTCATTGAAGTCTGGAGCATGGCGAGCAAGATTTGATGTACCAGAAACCACAACTCGCTCTTCGCTTCTCTCAATTGCCATTTCAAGAATCACTCCAACAACCTGTCGAATATTGGTCGCATTACTTGCCGTAAATTCCTCTTCAAGGCCCTTCAAGGTCTCCGGAAGCGCCGCTAACTTCTTGCCAACAGATCGAGCGTTGAGCTTACTTCGCAAGAGGTTGAGGGTGCTCTCGTCCATGTCGCGCGGCAGCTCCAGGATGCGCTGCTCGACCCGCCCCGTGTCAGCGATTAACACCAGCATCAATCGATTTGGTGCAAGCGAAAGAACTTCGATATGTCGAACGGCAGAGCGCGTCAACGATGGATACTGCACGATTGCCACTTGATGTGTGACCTGCGAAAGTAAACGGACGGTGCGCGCGACAACATCATCGAGATCCACTGCGCCCTCAAGGAACTTGTCGATTGCACGTCGCTCCGGCGCGGAAAGTGGCTTCACTGTCGAGAGGCGATCAACGAAGACTCGATACCCTAAATCTGTCGGGATACGTCCGGCGCTTGTATGCGGCTGGATGATCAGCCCTTCATCTTCAAGGGCAGCCATTTCGTTTCGAATAGTTGCTGGCGAAATACTCAAGCCATGGCGGGCGGCCAGAACTTTTGATCCCACCGGCTCGTTGGTAGCGACGTAATCCTCAACAATTGCGCGCAAGATTTCCATCCGCCGCTCCATCAAGTACCCCCTACCCGTTGCGCTCTGACTTGGCACTTGCGGTGCCCGAGTGCCAATTTTAGGGGGAAAGCTAGATAGTTACGAGCGCAACCGAAGCGATCGTCAGCAGGATAAATGCTGGTAACCCGGAGGCTGCCTTGCCTGCGCGAAAGTGGAGAATCAACGCCACCGCCATCGTGCACCAGGCGCCAACTAGAGCTAACCATTGAATCGCGTTGGTAAACCATGAGTCATAAAGCCCGATCACTAGCCCGAGCGCCAGCAGTACTTCAAAGAAACCCACAAGGCGTGCAATGCCATCAGGGACATTCACTTCTCGCGTACCCGATAGCCCCTTTTCATTGCCACTGGCTTTCGATATTCCAGATAGCAAGAAGATAAGTGCGAGTAGAGCAGTGAGTACCAGATTCAATGTTTGCATATCGTTATTGTACCTAAGGTCACTACGAAAGCACTTCTCTGACGATTTGATCTGCGAGAAGTCGCCCCTCTAGCGAGAGTACCCCGCGCCCGTTCTGCCATTGCTCAGCGATAAATAGGCCACGTTGAAAAAAACCATCCAAAACTTCGCGCTGTACATCACTAAAAGTGGAAATCGCCACACCCTCACGCATTCGAATTTGCAACATCACGCGCTCAGTTGTCTTGTCATCTTCGGTGAGGAGTTCATTTCCTGCAGATGGTGACTTTCCCTCTGCAACTGCATCGAGATATGTCTTGGGATGTTTGAGGTTCCACCAACGCTCGCCTGCGATATGTGAGTGCGCTCCGGCACCTAATCCCCACCAATCACCACTGACCCAATACATCTGGTTATGTCTGCACTCATGGCCAGGTTTAGCCCAATTGCTTAGCTCGTACCAAGGAAATCCTGCTGCGTTCATGCGTGCATCGATGAGCGCATATTTCTCGGCAGTCTCGTCATCGTTTGGCATGACAACTTCACCTCTTCGAACTGCTGCGCCAAACTTCGTGCCTTGCTCCACGATTAAGGCATATGCGCTGATGTGGTCAATGGGCAAGCTGAGCGCAAAATCTACGCTCTCTGCCAAATCGGCAGCGCTCTCACCCGGCGTGCCATAGATCAGATCTATGCTGATAGATTCAAAGCCTGCACTTTTGGCAGCTGTTACTACCTCGCCCACTCGCGTGGAATCATGGGTGCGATCGAGAACCTGGAGTACATGCGATTTCATGGACTGCACACCAAATGAGATTCGGTTAAAGCCCACTTCACGAAGTTGATTGAGGGATGTGCTGGTCACCGAGTCTGGATTTGCTTCTGTTGTAATCTCACACTCTTGTGTAATCTCGAAGCGATCCTCAATAGCTCTGAGCACGCGAGCAAGTTGGTCTGGCGGTAGCAAAGTAGGAGTCCCGCCACCAAAGAAGATAGTGCTAACTGCTCGCGAACCCAAGCGAGTGCAGGCTTGCTCCAATTCTCCGATAAGCCCCTCGATATACCCCTGAGAGGCACTGGCAACTGAATCGATGCCCTCGCGAAGCTCTGCTGGGGTGTATGTATTGAAGTCACAATAGCCACACCGCTTCACGCAGTATGGAATATGGACATAGAGGGAGAGCGACACGATAGGAAGTTTATACTCATCAATATGACGAGCACTGCTCCAGGTCAAAAACGCAAGCGCATCCTTGATGCTATGCGTGGGCTAGCAATTATTTTGATGGTCATCGATCATGCGCTCTCCGCCCTTGAATCAATCGGATTGAACAATGACATCGTCGAGTACTCACGGTTGACGTTCACACGTTTCTCAATGCCGCTTTTCATGGTTGCATCAGGCATCGTCTGGGGGCTGTACGGCCT
>CAZLOJ010000021.1:14380-17085 GCA_964561165.1 uncultured Bifidobacterium sp.
TTTCTTGGAGCCGGTGTGATTCTCTCTAAATTTTCACTTGATTGGATTTGGCGAGAGCGAAGAACCACTACATTCCTTGAACCACTTGCATTAGTTGGTCGCTATCCACTGTCCATCTATGGAGGTCATTTGGCTCTCCTGGCGCTACTTGTTGCCGCCGCAAACAATCAACTTACTTCTTTGATTTAGCTTTGTCTGCCTCTTCATTTGTGGAAAGCGCAGCGATGAACGCTTCTTGTGGCACTTCAACGCGACCGACCATCTTCATCCGCTTCTTGCCCTCTTTTTGCTTTTCAAGAAGTTTTCGCTTACGGGTGATGTCACCGCCGTAGCACTTGGCAAGAACATCTTTACGAATAGCTCGAATATTTTCACGCGCAATGATTCGAGCGCCAATAGCAGCTTGGATGGGAACTTCGAATTGTTGACGTGGGATGAGCTCGCGGAGTTTTCCAGTCATCATCACACCATATGCATAAGCTTTCTCTTTATGGATGACCGCGCTAAACGCATCGACTTTCTCACCTTGTAACAAGATGTCGACCTTCACGAGATCTCCTGGCGCTTCACCAATCGGTTCATAATCCAGAGAGGCGTAGCCACGAGTGCGGGACTTCAAGTTGTCGAAGAAGTCGAAGACGATTTCTCCCAGGGGCAAGGTGTAGCGAATCTCCACGCGATCTTCTGAGAGGTAATCCATTCCTTGTAGCACACCACGACGTCCCTGACACAATTCCATAATTGATCCGATGAATTCACTTGGCGCAAGAATTGTTGCCCGAACAATTGGCTCGCGTACTTCGGCAATCTTGCCTTCAGGAAACTCACTTGGATTTGTTACTTCGACTTCGCTTCCATCTTCGAGAGTTAAGTGATAAACCACATTCGGTGCAGTCGAAATAAGTGAGAGATTTGCCTCGCGCTCTAACCGTTCGCGCACAATTTCCATATGAAGTAACCCGAGGAAGCCGCATCGGAATCCGAAGCCAAGAGCGGCAGAGGTCTCGGGTTCAAAGACCAAAGCAGCATCGTTTAGCTGAAGTTTCTCTAGAGCTTCTCGAAGCGTTGGATATTCAGAGGCATCAAGCGGATATAGCCCTGAGAAGACCATTGGAATTGGATCTTTGTAACCGGCGAGCGCAATCTGTGCTGGCTTATTTGCAGTTGTGACAGTATCTCCGACACGAGATTGGCGGACATCTTTCACGCCAGTAATCAAGTATCCAACTTCGCCAACGCCGAGACCTTTACTGGAAATTGGCTCCGGAGAGATGACGCCAACTTCGAGCATCTCATGCTTGATTCCGGTTGAGAACATTTGAATTTGATCATGTTCACGAAGGCGACCATCAACCACTCGAACGTAAGTAACCACACCGCGATAGACGTCATACACTGAGTCGAAAATCAATGCCCGAGCTGGCGCATTGGCATCTCCTACCGGGGAAGGGATGCGGCGCACGATCTCGTCGAGCAGGTGGTCGACACCTTCTCCTGTCTTTCCAGATACCTTGATGCAATCGCTTGGATCGCACCCGATCAGTCGCGCCAATTCATCGGCGAACTTCTCAGGTTGAGCAGCCGGAAGATCAATCTTGTTGAGAACAGGAATGATGGTCAGATCGTTCTCCATCGCAAGATAGAGATTTGCAAGGGTCTGCGCTTCGATACCTTGTGCACAATCGACAAGCAAGACAGCGCCTTCGCATGCAGCTAGTGAGCGCGAGACCTCGTACGTGAAATCTACGTGACCGGGAGTATCAATCATGTTGAGGATGTAATCCTGACCATCAGTCTGCCATGGCAGACGAACTGCTTGGGATTTGATAGTGATGCCGCGCTCGCGTTCAATATCCATTCGGTCTAGATATTGAGCCCGCATGTTTCGGGCTTCTACTACCCCTGTAATGCCGAGCATGCGATCAGCAAGCGTTGATTTGCCATGATCAATATGCGCAATGATCGAGAAATTGCGAATGATTGCTGGATTTGTGTCCGCAGGTTGTGGCGCGCTACTTAACGGGATGGCAGGCATTTATGCCGCTTGTGTTTTCGTTATCGAGCTGAAGATGAAGATGCAGCCTTAGCCATTGCTGACTTCTTGTTCGCTGCTTGATTTTTGTGGATGACGCCTTTGGCTACAGCGACATCGAGGGCGCGCGAAGCGGCGCGGAGTTCCTTGGTGACTACAGAGGCATCCCCAGCTGTCACGGCATCGCGGAAGCGGCGGATTGCGGTCTTGAGCGAAGAACGAACAGACTTATTGCGCTCTTGCGCCTTCGCATTGGTCTTGATCCGCTTGATCTGCGACTTGATATTTGCCATAAAACTCTAGGTCTCTTCTCTTAACTCTCCGAGATAGTCATTTATCTCAAGATGGCCGGGGTGGCCTTTCATAGGGGTAGGAGGGTATCAGGAGGGCAGATGCCGGCTCAAACTGAGCGTGCAGCGGCCACCGCCATCAAGGCCTGCTCGCATGCGAAAGCAGAATCGCTGCCGCCGCCTTTGACCTGGCTATCGGCGTGCGCAATAGCGCTCATCGCTGCCGTGATCCCCGCCCCACTCCAGCCGGTCAATTGGCGGCGCGCTTTATCAACCTGCCATGGCGCCATGCCCAGAACTGGAGCCAGCTCAGCGGCGCGCGCAGATCGCGGCGCGGAACCGACCTTTGCAAGGGTGCGCAATGACGAGGCGAGCGAATTCAC
>CAZLOJ010000022.1:0-16871 GCA_964561165.1 uncultured Bifidobacterium sp.
TTTTTTGCGAGAGGAGCTTGGGCGTTGACATGCTCCCGTTGCGCAATCTGTTTGCCCGACCCTGCCTGCGAGTCGGTTGGGGGCGTCATAACCGAACACTGTACCGCCATACTCTCTATAACCCCTGAGCGAAGATTGTTATTCCCTCACGGGCACGCTAGGACCGTTAGCGGATCGGTTTAAATCGTCTCAATCAGAGCAGAGTCTGCTGCTCGCCTAACTCGATCGGGAGAACGAGCTCTGCTCCGTTATTGGCAATCTTGTTGACGCGCGCCGAGACAGGATCGGCCACCAAGTGCGCCTGTTCAGGCGAGAGCCCTTCAGAGATGATCGCGCGCAACGCACTCTCGTCGCTCAGTTGGGGATCAAGCCAGCGCTGCCATTCTGAGTGCGGCAAGAAAAGCGGCATTCGATGGTGAATCTCTGCAAGTGAGCCCGTCGCTTCCTTCGTAATAATGGCAACAGTGCCATTCTCATACACGCCCGCCATAGCAAGTGCACGTGAGTCTGCGCGATGAATGAAGAACGGTTGCTTGCTGGGAAATCTACCGAGCTCGGTCGCCCATTCGTAGTAACCATCTGCAGGAATGAAACATCTTCGCGATTTAAACGCCTGACGGAACGACGGTTTTTCGTGCACGCTTTCACTTCGCGCATTAATAGTGTGTGCACTGACAAAATCTGATTTTGCCCACGAAGGTATTAATCCCCAGCGCATAATCTCAATCTTTGGACCTTCGGTCATCACGTAAATCTCTTGCGTAGGCGCAGTATTCCAATTCGGTGGCAACTCTCGAGCAGGTACATCTACTAATGAAAACTCCTCTTCGAGCAGGTCAAGGCTTTTTGAGGTAGCAAAGCGGCCGCACATATCCATAGCCTAAGGCGGTACCCTTATCCATATGCCATCAGAGAAAACTCGCGGTGCTAGAAGCGCTGCTGCCCCCGTGGTGCACGCTGGCAGCTCTTCAGGCTCTGGCCTCCCCACGTGGCTCGCACCTCAAGTGGCCGCACCCCTCGCAGCAACTGTTGCTCTGCCTGGCTCCAAGTCAGTAACCAATCGCGCCCTGGTGCTTGGCGCCCTCGCCGAATCCCCCTCAACGCTACATAAACCGCTCTACTCGCGTGATAGCACGTTAATGATCAATGCCCTTCGCGCACTTGGAGTTGGCGTCGATCAACAACCTGAGTCGATCTCGATCTCGCCTCGAGCAATGAAAGGTCCGGCATCAATCGATGTTGGAAATGCAGGGACGGTGATGCGATTCCTTCCACCAGTTGCGGCTCTTGCCGAGGGAGAAATTCACTTCGATGGAGATCCACGCTCTCACGAACGTCCACTTAAACCAGTAATTGCTGCGCTTGAAGAATTAGGAATCGCGATTGATCACGGTGGTAGATACTCCTTGCCGCTAACGATTCATGGCAAAGGTGAGATTAAGGGTGGCGCAATTGAGATCGATGCAAGTCAATCGAGCCAATTTCTCTCCAGCTTGCTCTTAGTTGCACCTCGAATGAGAGAGGGGCTCACCATCACGCATGTTGGGCCGACGCTTCCCTCTATGCCACACATATCGATGACTATTGCCATGCTCAAAGAGCGAGGCGTGCGAGTGGAATTACTTGGTGCAAATACGTGGCGCGTGCAACCAGGACACATCCTCGGACTGCGCGCACTTATCGAGCCAGATCTCTCTAACGCCGCTCCATTTATGGGAGCAGCTCTGATTGCAGGTGGCTCGGTCACGATTAAAGATTGGCCGAAGATAACCACACAACCTGGCGATCAACTCCGAGAAATTTTTCACGCAATGGGTGGCGAGATCACGCGCGGCGCTCCAGCGGAACCCGCAAGTAAAAATAACAAGACCAGCAAGACCAGCGCCAATAAAAATGGTGGCGGGAAAGGTGGCGCCAGTAAGAACGGAGCGCCATCTGATGATCTAACAATCACTGGCACGGGAGTAATCCATGGCATCGATATCGATCTGCACGAAGTTGGAGAGCTAGCGCCATCTATCGCCGCAGTTGCACTATTGGCGCACTCCCCCTCACATCTACGCGGAATTGGGCACCTACGCCTCCATGAAACAGACCGCCTTGAAGCGCTCGCCCGAGAATTTAGCGCTCTGGGTGGAAAAGTCATTGCTCACCAGGATTCACTAGAGATTATCCCCGCTCCGCTTCATGGTGGAACATTCCACACCTATGAAGATCATCGACTCGCAACTGCTGGTGCAATGCTTGGCTTGCGAATTCCAGATATCCACGTAGAGAACATCGAGACTACATCGAAGACGTTTCCAGATTTCCCTGGACTGTGGTCTGCAATGCTCGCACAACTTCAGGTGCCAACGCTTTAGTTATGCGCAATCAGCGAAATTTTGACGAAGACGATATTCGTTCAAGACCTGCACGTTCTACAAAACCGCGGAGCAAGGAACGGCCACAACACTCAGATGCCTCCCTCGCCCGAGTAATCACGATTGATCGCGGCAGAGTGACCTGCGTAACCGACGCGCACCAGGAATTCTTTGCAGTGGCAGCACGTGAATTAGGTCGACGCTCTGTGGTAGTTGGGGATCTCGTTGGCGTCGTCGGTATTCCTGAGGCAAATCAAGCGCGCGAAGACTTTGCTCGAATTGTGCGGATAGAACCACGGAAAAATTCACTTCGTCGCTCAGCCGAGGACGGATCTGAGCGAGTTCTCGTCGCGAATGTCGATTATCTTGCAATAGTCTCCGCTACAGCTAATCCAGAACCTAAACATGGTTTTATCAATCGCGCTCTTGTTGCTGCATTTGCAGAAGGCATAACGCCAATTCTCGTCATGACAAAAAGTGATCTTGGCTCTGGAGCAGAATTCTTAAGTACCTATGCAGCAATGGAGATTCCACACTTCGCCCTCCAAAAAGATAAATCGCCCGATGATTTTCTCCACTTCATTAATGGAAAAGTTACCGTGTTGATTGGCCATTCAGGAGTTGGTAAATCAACCCTAATTAATGCGCTCTCACCACATGGTAAACGCGAGACTGGTTCAGTGAATGAAGCAACAGGTAAAGGGCGCCATACCTCTTCGAGCGCAATTGCGTTAGAGATAGCTGGCGGTGGATGGGTCATCGATACTCCAGGGGTTCGTTCGTTTGGCCTCTCCCATGTCACAAAGGAAAATGTCATCGCTGCTTTCCCTGACTGCGCCGAAGTGGCGAAGGGCTGCCAGAAGAATTGTTCCCACGATGAAGAAAGCTGTGCACTAGTTGCGTGGGCCGTTGACGATGAACAGCGCCAATTACGACTACGCGCGCTCCAGCAGATTCTCTCCTCGCTGGCTGATTAATTCAGGCATCTCGCACGCGCTTTCAAGTACCCTTCTCTCGATGGCTTTCTCTAACTAGGGCTAACTAGAACAGCGAGGCCGCGCAAAATTTTGTCGACGCGAGCAGCGCTAGTTAGGTAAAGACCTGTTAGGCAAACGAGAGCACGAGAGCGGGTAAATACAGTGAGTAACGCTAACGCTAGTAATCGGGCTGGTGATTTGGGCGGTGACCTAGCTGGCGATTTACAGTTGGCCCTTGAGCTTGCAGATTGCGCAGACCGCATTTCTACCTCACGATTTCTCGCCATTGATCTCCATGTCGAAACTAAGCCAGATCTCACTCCAGTAAGCGACGCAGACAAAGCAATTGAGAAAGCGATTCGAGAGCTCTTATCTGTTAAACGTCCCCACGATCAAATCGTCGGAGAGGAGTTTGGTAGCGGCAGCACTACTGGTCGCTATTGGGTAATTGACCCCATCGATGGCACAAAGAATTTTGTTCGTGGCGTACCCGTATGGGGCACGTTGATTGCGTTGATGGAGGGCACCGAGGTGCTCGTTGGTGTTGTCAGCGCACCAGCGCTCTTTCGACGCTGGCATGCAAGTAAAGGTGGAGGTGCATTTCTCTCTGTGAATGGTGGCGCTGCTCGAAAACTAAAAGTTTCATCAGTAGCAAAACTAGACGATGCATCTCTGTCGATATCTACCTTCGCCTCGCCAACAACTGGAAATAGAAATGACGGCTGGGGCGTGTTTCATCCCGGTTTACTCACGCTCGCGGAAAAAGTCTGGCGCACCCGAGCCTATGGAGATTTTTGGTCACACTTGCTGGTGGCTGAAGGAGCGGTTGATTGCGCGCTTGAGCCAAAACTAGCCCTGTGGGATATGGCTCCCCTGGCGATTATTGTCAGCGAAGCTGGCGGGCAATTTACCGATTTCCGTGGCACCAATGGGCCAAATGGAAAGAACGGCGTGAGCAGTAATGGCTTACTTCATAGCGCGCTGCTCGAGCACTTTCCTCAGTAATGCAGCGAAAACTCTGCGATCGACCGGCTTGTCGCAGAAGTTCCGCCCTTTATCCATCTGGGACTAATCTAGCAATATGGATGTGCGCACGATTGATCTCAAACTACATGGGATGACCTGTAGTTCATGCGTTGCGACTATCGAAGGTGCGCTCAACGAATTGCCAGGCGTTAGTGCAACGGTCAACTTCGCTACCGAAACCGCACATGTAATTGCTCCCGAAACTATTGATATCCCGACCGTCATCAACACCGTTACACAAACGGGCTATCGCGCCGAGCTGCTCAATGCAACGGGCAATCAATTATTAGAGTCACCTCGAATCGGTTGGCGCCTGATTCTCGCAACAATCTTCGCCATACCAACTATTGTCATTTCCATGTTCATGTCGCTACATGAACCGATTGATAATGCAATCCATTCGCTCCTTGATACGCTCAATCTTCTTCAACCGACAAATCACCCGTGGGGTTGGCTAGCTATCGGACTTACCATTCCGGTTCTCTTCATTGCCGGTTGGCCTATACATCGAGTCGGATTACGTTCACTGCGAAGAGCAAACATGGATACCTTGATATCTATTGGAACTCTCTGCGCATTTTTCTGGTCGTGCTACGCGCAAGCCACCGCTACTGGTGAGATTTACGTTGAAGTTGCAGCGGGCGTCATGCTCTTTATTCTTTTCGGTCGCTACCTCGAAAGTCGCTCAAAGATTAAAGCGGGAGCTGCGCTACGTACCCTGCTCAGCCTGGGCGCAAAAGAGGTTTCCATTCTTCGCAACGGGGAGGAAATCCTTGCTCCGATTGATCATCTTCAAGTGGGAGATCACTTTTTGGTGCGACCAGGTCAAGCAATTGCTGCAGATGGCATAGTTGTTGACGGCGAGAGCGATGTTGATCTCTCGCTAATCACCGGGGAATCTCTTCCAGTTCATATGGCGCCCGGCAAGCGAGTTATTGGTGCAACTATTAATGGAAGTGGCCGGTTGATTGTCCGCGCTGAACGAGTGGGTGCGCAGACAGAGTTATCGCGAATCGCTCGAATGGTGGTGCAGGCGCAAGGTGAGAAGGCGCCAATTGCCCGACTTGCTGATCGAATAGCCACAGTTTTTGTACCGTCAATAATTGCTTTATCAATCATGACTTTCACAATCTGGTTTGTACTTTCCAATGACCTCTCCCAATCCATCGCACCTGCAATTACGCTCCTTGTGATTGCATGTCCATGCGCCCTTGGGCTTGCTACGCCAATCGCATTCCTGGTGGCATCAGGGCGAGGCGCACAGTTGGGAATTATCTTGCGCACTCCGGCAGTTTTAGAGCGTGCGCAAGTGCAGGGGCGTCAGACAAAGCGAAGAGGTGACAAACCCGCCTCCAGCAAGCAGAGCGCGACCACGCAGAGCGTACTCCTTCTCGATAAAACTGGAACTGTTACAACGGGCCAAATAGAGATTGTCACTGTGCAAACTTTTGGTATTGATGAGCAATTACTGCTCTCCATCGCTGGAACCATTGAGAATCAAAGCGAGCACCCAATTGCTCGAGGGGTTGTTACCCTTGCAAAAAATAGGGGAGTTACTTTTGGGTTGATTTCAGAGTTTGAGTCCCATCCTGGACGTGGTGTTGCAGGGCGAGTGGAGATTGCCGGAAGAAGTTATCTTGCGCTCATTGGCTCGCCTGAATCTATCGCGTATGGAACTGCAGGATATTCCCCAGAGTTGATTCGCGCCGTTGATGAGATTAAATCTCGTGGTCGATCTCCAATCGTCGTCTCGCTCGATGGCACTGCTCGCGCCCTCTTTGAAGTGGGCGATCAGATAAAGAGTGATTCCCGTCAAGCAATTGAAAACCTAGAAGAACTTGGTTGTGAAAGCGTTCTCATCACTGGCGATTCCGAGCAAGCTGCAGCACATATCGCCAGCGTTGCAGGAATTAAAGATTTCCGTTCACACGTTCTTCCAGAGGAGAAAGTCGCGGTAGTCAAGGAGTATCAACAGCAGGGGCGACATGTCATCATGATTGGCGATGGCGTAAATGATGCAGCCGCACTCGCTGCCTCTGATTTGAGTATGGCGATGGGCACAGGTACCGATAGCGCAATTGCAGTTGCGGACATCACCTTGATGCGTCCATCGCTTACCGCAGCAAGCGATGCGCTCCGTCTGTCGAACCGAACGCTTCGAATAATCAAAGAGAATCTTGCATGGGCATTTATTTATAACATCATCGGAATTCCTGTAGCCGCAACGGGCAATCTCAATCCGATGTATGCCGGAGGAGCAATGGCGCTCTCTAGCCTTCTTGTGGTCGCGAACTCGCTCCGGCTGCGCCGATTTATTTGAGCTCGCCTTGCCTATCCCGGCACCATTGATGCCGGTTTATCTCATCTAGTAGCGGGGGCAGGATTTGAACCTACGACCTCTGGGTTATGAGCCCAGCGAGCTACCGAGCTGCTCCACCCCGCGTCGGTAGCACCATCGTAGAGTGAAGCAGAGAGCTCGACCAAATCGCACAATAACTAATGTGCACTGTTGGCAGAGTTGGCAGAGTTGGCAGAGTAGGCAGAGTTGGCACGGCAGTCACAATTTCCCCTGCCGTGCGCATCGCCACTCTCCTGAGCGCTCGATTACACGGCTACTGAGCGCTCGATTACACGGCTACTGATTACTTGCTCTGATTTTGCGCTCGAATCGCGTCGTTGATCGCTGCTTTGAGGGCTGTCTGCGCCTTTCCATATGCCGCAAAGTCGCCCTTCACAAGAGCTGCCTGTCCATCAGCTATCGCCTGCTTTGCGCGCTGCAACGCATCGGCAAGATTCTGACCACCAGTTCCCGTGGTGTTATTCCCGTCACCAGCAACTACCCCCGAAGATTCCTGACCTGAATCACCACCGAATACTTGGTCGAGCGCTCCCTTGAGCGTATCCGAGAATCCAATCTGATCACCGAAGGAGACAAGCACCTTCTGTAAGAGCGGATATGCGGCAGTGTTTGATGTAGCGCGGACATAAACCGGCTGCACGTAGAGGAGGCCGCCACCAACCGGAAGCGTTAACAAGTTTCCAAGTTCAACATTGGAACCACCCTGGCGAAGTAACGACAAAGACGTTGCTACTTCAGGCTTTGCTTCGAAGTTCGAAGAAACTTGAGACGGACCTGCAACGTTTGTGCTCCGTTGAAGTTGAAGAACTTTTATCTTTCCGTAATTTGGTCCAGGATCTGCCGTGACCGCCACGAAAGCAGCCAGGTTCTCGCGACCACCGCGTGGCACAAATGGCGTTGTGAGTGAGAAGGACTCTTTTGTCTCACCTGGCATCTTTAAGGTTAAGTAGTAAGGCGGTTGCGCACTCGCATTTCCACCAAATGTTGATGGATCACGAGGTACGCGCCAGAAGTCTTGACCGCCATAGAAGGCGGTTGCATTTTGCACGTGATACGAGCTGAGGATGTCACGTTGAACGCGGAAAATATCTTCTGGATAGCGAAGATGTGACATTAAGTCTTTGGAAATCGCGCTCTTCTCTTTGACGGTGCCAGGGAAAGCCTTGGTCCATGTCTGCAAGACTGGATCCTTCTCATCCCACTTGTAGAGCGTGACCGTTCCATCGTATGCATCAACAGTCGCCTTGACCGAATTCCGAATGTAGTTGATGGAGGCATCTCGTTGTGCAGTAATCGCGTTGGAGTTAGTCGTCAATGCATCTGCGGTCGACGAAGAGAGATTGACCTTGCGAGAGTATGGATAGCCAGAGCTGGTTGTATAACCATCGACAATCCAAAGTACGCGGCCATTGATCACTGATGGATATGGGTCGCCATCGAGCGTGAGCCAGGGCGCAACTTTTGCCACTCGTTCACGTGGGTTACGATCGAAAAGAATCTTAGAGTTGGAGTTAATCAAGCTCGATAGCAGAATTCTCTGCTCTTGATACTTGATTGCAAAGACTGCGCGGGCAAAAAGATTTCCAATTGGCACTCCGCCCTTGCCGGTATAGGTATAAGTCTTTGATCCGTTCGGCGATGCATCATCTGGATAATCGAACTCCACTGGAGAGTCTGAATTCTTGCCGCCGATGATCGAATAATCCGGAACATTCTCACCGAAGTAGATTCGCGGCTGAAACTTGCCAAGAGTCTTCGTCGGCGGAATATCACCGAGGAAGAAGTTTGGCTTTCCATCGGCATCGCGAGTATTCCCGTATGCACCAACAAAACCAAAGCCGTGGGTATAAACAAGATGGTCGTTAATCCAGTTTCGGTTGGGGTTACCATCAATATTCAATTCACGAACGGCAACTACTGCATCCCGGACCTTGCCATTAATTACGTAGCGATCAACATCGAGTGATTCTGGGAAGGTGTAGTACGGCTTAATTTGCTGAAGTTGTCGGAAAGTCGCTGAGATGACATTGGGATCCATGAGGCGAATGTTGTTGATGGTCTCAACATCTTTAGCCAGCTGACCAGGGGCTGTATTAACTGTGGCTGAATACTCAACAATCTCAGTCTTGTCGATGCCGTATGCAGCGCGGGTAGCTTTGATATTCCGTTCGATGTAAGGAGCTTCTTTGGTGGATTCACTTGGCTTTACTTGGAATTGCTGAATCGCTGCCGGATAAAGGCCAGAAATGACTACCGAACTAATCGCCAAGAGCGCCACGCCAGCGCCAGGAAGTTGCCATGACTTACGGATGATGTTTGCGAAAAACAGCAACGAACAGATTGCTGCTATGCCAGCGAGAATCGCCTTTGCAGGTAAGACCGCATTAACATCGGTATAAGTAAGCCCTGTGATGATTCGATCATCTTTTAGAGCGAGCGCATACCGATCAAACCAGTAGGCAACCGCTTTCGCCAAGACGATAACTCCAAGAAGGACTGATAGTTGCACACGAGCTGCGACAGTGGTGCGCTCGCCAGGTCCTTGCGGGCGAATTCCACCATAGAGATAGTGCACAACAGCTGCTGCCAATAGTCCGATGATTACCGTTGAGATGAACCATCCGATCAGCGCTTGGTAAAAAGGAAGTTCGAAGGCAAAGAATGAAATATCGAGATTGAATTGTGGGTCTTTCTCACCAAATGGCGTTGCGTTGCGCCAAACCAGCCACGGCTTCCACAGTTGCGAACCTGCTGAACCGGCGAAATAGAAAATTGCGAGCGAGCCGCCGATAACCGCAATTTTCTTGATTGGCTCGATCTGAGAGCGGTAACGCTCCAAACTATCTGTTTCAATCGAGAGCGGTGCGAAAACTGGTCGGGAGCGGTAAGCGAAGAGCACATTTGCTATGACTAATAGCGCGGTCAGCCCACCGGTGATGACGAACAACGTTGCCCGAGTGAAGAGGGTGGTTTGCCACACTTCAAGAAAATCTACGGAACGGAACCAGAGAAAGTCAGCGTAGAAACCACTCAGGCTCACAGCGATCACTCCAAGGACAACCAAGATGGTGATTGTTAATGGAAGTGAATTTCGACGACCGCCCCGAGGACCATTGGGCATATTTGGCATTGGCATAGAAAATGTCATGGGGTCGAGATTACCTACTTATAGTAGAAGGCGCTAACTCGTCGCAGATAACAGAATTCTGAGAGTAGAGCGAGAAATATGACCGAAATGTTTTCGTGTGTGCGGCTAGCCACAGATAGGTAGCGTTTCCGGGTCAGTAGCCCGAAGTGCAGCAAGCGCCTCAGAGAGCGTGTCGACGGGCACCACGCGCAAACCCTTTGGGCTATGGCGAATATCTGGGCAATTGAGCGCGGGGGCGAGAAACATGGTGGCGCCCGCACGAGATGCACCGATCAATTTCTCTTCAATTCCCCCAATTGGACCAACCGTTCCCGAAGGTGTGATTGTGCCAGTGCCAGCGATATTTCGACCATTTACTAAATCCTCTTTCGTTAATTTGTCGATGATTGCAAGAGTAAAAATTAAACCAGCGCTTGGGCCACCGACGTTCTTTAATCGAATCTTCACCTCAAAAGGCAGTTCATAATCTTCGGAGACAAGAACGCCAATGAAATTCTGCTTCGATCCATTCGACTGTACAGTCCGCACTTCAACTGGAATCGATAACTTTTTGCCATCTCGAATGACACCTAATTCCACATTCTTATCCTTAGCGTTACGGATGAGGGTTCGTAATTGATTACCAGAGGTAATAGCTTGACCATCGAACGAGACGATTTCATCTTCCTCTTGAACTACGCCCTTGTTTGGTGAATTTTTCGTCAATCCTTTTATCACCCAGCGAGGTGTGTATGGAATCTTTAAATAGGTAAGCGCCGCCAGGGTCGAAGAGACCTGTGAGTTCTTCATATCTGCGACATTCTCTCGCTTTACCTCTTTGGGGTCAGTTCCTTTGGGATAGAAAACCTCACGCGGCTGGACTGAACGCTCCCCATCAGCCCATGCACGAATAAGCTGGAAACTATGTAGCCGAGATTCAGGATTGGTGACCCAGATACTTGTCAGATTAAGTTTGCCTGTCGTTGCAAAACTATCTCGGCCAACTATCTCCACCACTTGCTTACCTTTTACTTTTCCAAAAATGTTATCTGGTGTTCCAGGTTCAACTAAAACAAATGGGAGTGGTGCGAGCAATCCAACAATAAGTAGGAGCGCAACCAAGAAGACATAGCGGGAGGGAACTCTGCGAATCATGAACGATTATTTCTTTTGCTCTTTTTGCTCTAGATCTTTTCTGGCTTTTCTGGCTTTTCTGGCTTTTCTGGCTTTCGCTGGTCCACTTTTTACTGTTCGAACTTTGCGTGCCACTGGCTCATTCGACTCTAGCGCCAGTGCGCGCTCTGCCTGCTTATCGAAAGCCAATCTGAAGTTTTCATACTCAGCGATGCTTTTATATGTGTTCTGGCGGCGCTTGGAGTTAATCGACCACCAGACATAAATAAGCGCGCCGATACATGCTACGAGTGGGATGAGCCACCAGACGAGCGCCGACATAATCCAAGGGTAGCCAGAAGGTATCTCGCGCGCTGAATTAGAGGAATCCCTGAGAGGATTTCGTAAGCAAGCTGCTCGGAAGGCTCGGAAGGCTCGGAATAAACCTTCGCGGTACAGTGTTGTTCATAAAGAGGAGCGTTTTCGATCAGATCTGCCATGTATTAGAGAGTTGGGTTCGCAGTTAAGCAAGACTCGCAGTTAAGCCAAAATCGCAGTTAAGCCAAAATCGCAGTTAAGGAAGTGCCGGCATGAGTGAACCGCAGGGGCTAGGGGGCTTCGACTTTAGCCAGTTGGGCGAGATGCTCTCTCGACTGGGGCGCGCCTTCAGTTCTGGTGGCGATGGTTCATCGCTCTCGCCGGAAACTGTTCGAGAGCTTGCGACCATCCGAGATAGCAATGCTATTTCGCAAGAGCTGCTCAACCAATGTGTTGATGCGCTCAGAGTTGCCGATCTATGGCTCGACCCACATCTAGCGTTCGCTAGCTCGCAATTTCCTGGACAAACGTGGACCCGATCACAATGGGTTGCCGGCTCAGTCTCAACTTGGTGCTCAGTTGTTGAACCGCTCTCTCATTCGCTGGGAACCGCAGTCGGAAGTGCGCTCACTTCTGAAGCAGAGCCTGCGATGGTTGGCGTCTTTGCACAGATGAACGAGATGATGAAAAAAATCGGTGGCGTAATGTTCGCTACTCAATTAGCGGAAGCTCTCAAAGCAGCGGCGAGTTCAGTAACAAGTGCCGGCGATGTTGGTATTCCTCTTGTTGATCCGGTTCGCGCAATTCTTATCCCCGAAAACGTCTTGGCCTACTCAGAAGGCCTCAACATTCCATTTGGTGAGGTGCTGCACTATCTGGCACTACGCGAACAAGCATCTGTTCGTCTTTTTTCGCATGCACCATGGCTCCACGAAGCAATCACCGAATCGGTCAAGGCTTACGCAGCGGGGATTCATGTGGATATTCAAAAAGTACAAGGAGACTTTGACCAATTAAGTGGTAATCCGGAAGCAATCAACGAAGCAATTCAAAATGGTCTTTTCGCACCAGAGGAGAGTGAAGCGCAACGCGCAGCGCTTAAGCGACTTGAATTAATTATTGCGCTGATCGAGGGATGGATAGACGAAGTGAGTGCGCAAGCGGCAACCGCACAACTTCCACATAGCCAAGCACTTCGCGAAATGTCGCGCAGAAAACGAGCAACAGATGGGCCGCTCCAACGAGTATTTGCTGCTCTTTTGGGGCTTGAGGTATCGCCACGAATGGCTCGAGATGCCGCGCAATTCTTTCGAATTCAAGGTGAGCTACACGGCAGCGACTATCGCGATGGTTTATGGGAATCTATTGGCTCACTGCCCCTTAGCGAAGAACTTGAATCACCGGAAATATTTAAATCAGGGCGAAGTGCACCTGATGATCTCTCCGCGCTTTAATCACGATTGTCGAATGAATATTTAGTAGCAAATAATTTGCGCTATTCGAGAGTAATCGAGCTCTGAGAAGTTATTAACTCGCCCTAATAATTAGCGAAGCCCCCGGGGCGCACGTTCACTTATCTGCCTTCCCCTTGCAGATACGTGACCGGTTATCCGGGGACTTCTGACGCGAAAGTACGGGGATAGTGGGAAAGAATCAAGCCGGCTTTAGCTCTATCTCTGACAGTTTCTGCGCTGCTCACATGAACTCGCGTATCCGAAGACCATCAACAGCGCAGCAGCGCGCATTTTTTTAGTGGCCGAATAATCATCAGCCTGTGGATGACGTTGGCGGAAACTGTGCACAGTAATCGAGTACTTGTGGATACTTACGAGAGTGGAGCATCAGATGCTCCACTGAGTCCGCTTAATCTGGCGGCGAAAAAAGATTTTCCGACCCTCCCAAGAGTTCCGCGATTTCTCCACAGGTAGTGGATAACTTCCTGCCATGGCGCGAGAGAATCCCTGGATGGGCAGAAGAAAACAATCAGGTGGGCGTTCAGGAGGCAGCCGGCCAGCACGCTCCGGGCAAGCAGCCAGGGCGGCAGAGCCACCACTTATCCAAGGAGACCTTTTTCCCCGCATGGGCAATGACGGTCGGGATATTGGGCTAATCATCGAAGTCCGGCGCAGCACCCGCCGCAAAAAAACGATCGAGGCATATCGAAATGGCGAGAAAGTTATCGTCTCCATACCTGCCAGAATGAGTCAACGTGAAGCAAATCAGGTTGTCGATGAAATGGTAAAAAAGATTCTCCACGACGAAAGTACTCCCACCAAAACCCAATTATTCGAACGAGCGCAGCATCTCAATAAACAGTATCTCGATGGTAAGGCTGTGCCAACATCAGTCGAATGGTCTTCGCGAATGTCTCGAATCTGGGGCGCCTGCACAATCGAAGATAAGACCATTCGAATTTCCGATCGCCTTCGCGATGCGCCGCAGTACGCTCTCGACTACTTACTAATTCATGAGCTCATTCACATTTTGATTCCAGGACATGGAGCAGATTTTCGCGCCCTGCTCGAACGATATCCACAACTTGACCGGGCTGAAGGATACTTCGAGGGAAGAACGCACCGTCCAAGTGGAGATTTCGATCAACTCTTTGATGAGTAAGTTTTTAGTTACGCTTTGAGAAATTTCCTCTCGCTGTAAACACGATTTATCAACGCTCCACAGCTTGGCCCTTCATCATGCTTACGCTTCTTGAATGAATCATGAGATAAGAATCAAACCAGGTGTTTTGATTATTGAACGTAGAGATGGGCTATTCATCGGTCACATATCCGATCAATTGATATTTCCTGATATGAGATTCCGAGCGTTACTGCGTGCATTGCATAATTGGGAGTTAATTGATCACATCATCGATTTAAATCATGATATCTCCGTTGAAGAGATAAAGAAATTGATTGAACAACTCCACGCAAAACATTTTCTTGAGAAGAGAATACTTAGCGAACTCCCTCAAGAGATAGTAATAAGTCATATGAACGAAATTGGTTTGGCAATTGCTCCACTTCTCCTAGAAGAAATGTTTCATGTTTCGACATTAGATAAGCGATTAGCCCAGCTTAAAGATGTTCGAGGATCATTTGTCCGTGTGGCAAATCAAAAAGATAGCTTCGACAACATACTCGCATCGCAATCCAGAGAACTAATCAACAGTGGCAACTTGAAAGCGGATAGCAAGAAGGGCTCTTACAACGCTAAGCAGCCGCCCCACTTAGTTAGTGGTCAACGTGAAAGCGCGAGCGAGAGCGCCGAGAGCGTCAAGGGAGTCGGAAGTGTCAAGGGTTTCGACAATAGTGGAATACATGAGAATGCATTGGTTCTTGTTACGACATACCCTGAGCCAGAGCTCCTGGCATTTTTGATGGAGCATCAAATTACTCATCTCTTTGTGAGTGCAACCGCTCTAGGAGCGTTGATAGGGCCTCTTGTGCATCCAGGAGTGAGCCCGTGTTTTCATTGCATCGAACTTCATCGCAGCGAGCGCGATCCACAGTGGCAGAGCGTGGCCCTGACGCTCTTCGCTGATCGAATGGAGCAAGTTCCGATGGCGAATGCACATTTAACATCTGCTTTGACCGCCGAATTCATACGGTCTGTTGCGCGCACTCCGAGCACCGGCGCGCGCGTGGCGCGAACCTCTGCCTTCTCTGTGCAATCAGCTATTTCAGATACTGGCTGGGGAGTTCGTGAGGAAGGCCACACCTGGTCTTTTCATCCGGAGTGCTCCTGTCATTGGAAAGGTGCGCTTTCAACTCGCGCCCAGTAAGGCAAACCAGAAGAATTACCGCCATGGCCAAACTTCCCGCTGATGCACGCGATGGGAGAGCGCTGACCGAAAAAGCCAGTAAGGGCGATAAGGACACGCTCGCCACAGGCAGCGTGGCACGGAGCGCGAAGTTAGCCTCAATCCCCCTATCTGCGATGGGCCGAAGTGCAGTTGGTTTTGGCCGACAGATGATTGGCCAATCAGGAGATCTCGTCTCGAAAGAGATGCAAGCGAAAACTGCAGAACAAGTCTTTCGAGTTCTTGGGGAGCTCAAGGGCGGCGCGATGAAATTTGGTCAAGCGCTCTCGGTATTCGAAGCTGCGCTCCCAGAAGAATTCGCAGCGCCCTATCGCGAGACGCTTACTAAATTACAAGAAGCAGCGCCACCACTTCCCGCGCGAGTAGTTCATCGAGTGTTAGCAGAACAACTTGGCGAGGATTGGCGAGATAATTTCGCTGAATTCAATGATAGGCCAGCCGCGTCAGCATCGATTGGTCAAGTACATCGTGGAGTTTGGAAAGATGGTCGCCAAGTGGCGGTTAAAGTGCAATATCCAGGTGCGGCGGAAGCTTTAATCTCTGATCTCAATCAAATTCAGCGCTTTGCAAAAATCTTTCAACTATTTATGCCAGGTTTGGAGATGGGCCCACTTCTCGAGGAGTTGCGGGCAAGAATTATCGAAGAGGTAGATTACAAATACGAAGCAGAAGCGCAACGTATCTGCGCAGCAGAATTTGATGGTGATCCAGACATCGCTATTCCAAAAGTTGTTGCTGCGTCAGATAAAGTGCTTGTCAGCGAATGGCTTGAGGGAACTCCACTATCGAGAATCATCAGCAAGGGCACCAAAGCGCAACGTGATGCCGCTGGAATTAAGTTAGCGCGCTTTCATTTCACAGCGCCGACAAGGGTTGGACTCTTACATGCCGATCCGCATCCAGGGAACTTCCGCTTGCTCGATGATGGTCGGCTCGGTGTGCTTGATTTCGGCGCATGTAATCGACTGCCTAATGGCTTCCCAGAGCCCTTCAAGAGATTATTGAAGAATGCGCTTGATGGAAATGCCCAAGCGCTTTACGAGGGCTTCAAAAAGGATGGATTCATCCTCCCAGAGGTTGATGTAGACCCACAGCTAGTTCTCGATTATCTCCTTCCACTCGTTGAACCGTTACGAGAAGAGACCTTTAAATATTCGCGCGATTGGCTTCGTGTGCAGAGCGCACGTGTTGGCGATCCACGAAACCCCACCGCAAAAATCGGTTTTCAACTAAATCTGCCGCCGGAGTACATGTTGATTCATCGCGTTACATTGGGAACAACTGGAATCTTCTGCCAACTTGGCGCAGAAGGAAAATTCTTGGCAGAAGCGATCTCCTGGTTACCGGAGATCGCTCCTACTGCTCAATCTTCGCGCGCTTAACCTCTGCACTACTCTTTTTTGCGTCTGCTCTGCTCCGCGCTCCTCTGTCGTGCATCTACTCACTTCTATCTTCTATTTAGCTTTATTGTGCGCGCTGAAACCTTCTGGTGTTCTTATGCTGCAGTGCGAGGACGACCGGGTTGTCGTTTTACTTGCACGATTTTCCCGTTATCGAAAATCTCGCCGCCCCATACGCCCCATGGTTCTTCTCGTGAGAGCGCGCCCTCTAAACATCGCGCACGCATCGGACACGCAGTGCAAAGATCCTTGGCGGTCTCGAGCATCTCTTGAGATTCTGAGAAGAAGAGCTCAGGGTCGACTGAGTGACATGGAAGTCCAAAACCCTCATCCTCCTTGTAACCCGAATTCTCATTGCGAGTTAGCTC